>CAIYZX010000299.1 GCA_903930745.1 uncultured Chloroflexota bacterium
CGATGATGCCCACGCTGACCGCGGCGACGTGCCCGGTGAGGTGGCGCTCCATCCCGTACGTGATGAGGGCCGCGGCCAGGGCCACGTAGCCGCCGGTGATGGACGCGGTGCGGGTGCCGCCATCGGCCACCAGGACGTCGCAGTCCACGGTCACCGTGCGCTCGCCCAGGCGGGACATGTCCACGACGCCGCGCAGCGAGCGGCCAACCAGGCGCTGGATCTCGTGCGTCCGCCCGCCGATCTTGCCCTTGGCGCTCTCGCGCTCGGACCGCTCGGCGGTGGCGCGCGGCAGCATCTCGTACGTGCCCGTGACCCAGCCCGTGCCCTTGCCGCGGAGGTGCGGCGGGACCCGGTCCTCGATGGTCGCCGCGCAGAGGACCTGCGTGTCGCCGAAGCGGACGATGCAGGACCCCTCCGCCCACTTCTGGACGCCCAGGGTGATCTCGATGGGCCGCAGCTGGCCGGGCGTGCGCCCGTCCGCGCGGATGAGGCCGCCAGGCGGCCGGTTGCCGATGCTCATGCCTGTGTCTCCCCGCGCTCTGCCGCCTTGGCGGCGTCCCAGAGCGCGTCCAGCTGCTCAAACGTCATGTCGCGGAGCGCCGTGCCCTTGGCGGCTGCGGCCAGCTCCACGTGCCGGAAGCGCCGGCGGAACTTGTCATTGGCGCCGCGCAGGGCGGCCTCTGCCTCAAGTCCGGTCTTGCGGCCAACGTTCACGAGGACGAAGAGCAGGTCGCCCAGCTCCTCCGCGCGGTGGGCGGGACTCTCGGCCTCCACCAGCTCGTCGATCTCCTCGCGGACCTTGGCCAGCACCCCGTCCATGGACGGCCAGTCGTAGCCCAGGTGCGCGGCGCGCTCCTGCATCTCCTGGCTGGCCGCAAGCGCGGGCAGGGCGCGGCTGATGCCGTCCAGGGCGCTCTTCGGCGGCTCCGCGGTCCCTCCGGCTCCCGCGCCGTCGGCCGCGGCCGCGCGCTCCGCCTGCTTGATCCGTTCCCACTGCCGGTTCACGTCGGACGCGGTGCGCGCCTCCGCCTCGCCGAACACATGGGGGTGTCGCCGGACGATCTTGGTGGCCAGCGCCTGCCAGACGTCCGTCATGTCGAAGACGCCGGCCTCCGCGGCCAGCTGCGCGTGGAGGACGATCTGCAGGAGCAGGTCGCCCAGCTCACCCGCGAGCGCCGGGGTGGCGCCGTCCGCGAGCGCGTCGTAGACCTCGTAGGCCTCCTCGAGGAGGTGGCCGCGGAGGGACTCGTGGGTCTGCTCGCGGTCCCAGGGGCAGCCGTCCGGCGCCCGGAGGCGGGCGGAGATCCAGGGCATGCCCCAGGGGGACGCGGCGTCCGCGACCGGCGGAACCGGCGCGAGGTAGAGCGGCGAGGCGAGGTCATCCGCGGTGAGCGCGCCCACCGTGGTGGCCTCGGCGGCCCCGAAGCGGCCCACGAGGTGGTCCGCGGGGTAGAGCCGGGCGAGGATGGCGATGGCGTCCTGGCCCTTGGGGCCGTGACGGCCCGGGAGCGGGACGACGGGAGCGCCCGAGGTGCCGTCCGCCGCGGAGGCGGTCGCGGCTGCGGAGCCGGGACCAAGGCCCCGGAGCCGTGCGGCCGGCACCACGAGGACCGGGAGCGAGGGCTCCAGGAGCGTGGCGACCAGCCGCTCCGCGACCACGATCGAGAGGCCCGCAGCGGGGTCAAGACCCCAGCGGAGGCGAGCCTCTGCGATCAGCGCGTCAAGCACGTTGGGACGTCCGTTGCGTTGGCGGCTTCGATGACGGCGGGCCCGATCAGCCGGCGGTGGCGCCGGTGATGGAGCTGTCGCGCGTGATCGTGTAGGTGCCCTTCTGCTCGGCGTACCAGTCCGCGAAGACCGTGGCCTCGATGGTGGCCTTCTGGTCCGAGGACAGCTCCCGGGTCTCCTCCTTGGACACGTAGAGCAGGTAGGTGCCCGTCGTGCCCACAAGAACCGGGTCACTCACCTTGCCAACCGGCGCGGCGAAGATGGCCTTCTCGAGATCCGCGCTGAGCTGGCCCTTGGCCACCCAGCCGGTCTCGCCGCCCTTGGAGGAGGACGAGGCGTCCGAGTAGTCACGTGCCGCATCCGCGAACGTGACCTTGCCGGAGTCCAGGTCCGCCTTGAGGGACTTCGCGAAGTCCGCCG
>CAIYZX010000300.1 GCA_903930745.1 uncultured Chloroflexota bacterium
CCTGATCCGTGTCGTGGTGGCATCGAACGTCGCGGCCGCGGACGGGGGCGGTGCCTGCACGGAGGGCTCGGCGGACATCACGGGCTCCACGTTTGACGCGAACTCGGCCGGCGGCTCCGGCGGCGGCCTGGCGCTGCGGCCCGGCACCTCCACGAGCTTCGCCATGTACACGTCCACCGTGTCCGGCAACTACGCGCCCTACGGCGACGGCATCGACACCAGCGGCGCCCCGGGCACTGCGGCGCTGCAGAACGTCGTCAACAGCACCATCGCCACCAACAACGCCCGCACGGACGGTGGCGGCGTGCGAGCAACCGCTTCCGCCCAGCTCTACTTCTTCAGCTCCACGATCGCCCGCAACGGCGTGGTGAACCTGAAGCTGCTGCCCGCGCGCCATGGCGGCGGCATCTACGCGGACACGGACTCGTACCCCCACGTGCGCAACACGATCCCGGCGAAGAACTTCAGCTGGAATGGCATCGATGTCAGCCAGGCCGCCAGCGACTGCTACACGGTCTTCCACTCCGTGGAGTCCCAGGGCTGGAACCTGGTGGGCGACACCGCGAACTGCTCCATCAGCGGCACCACCTTCGGCAACATCACGGGCGTTGACCCACTCCCGGCCCCGCTGGCCAAGGACGGCGCGGGGACGGCGACGATGGAGCTGCTTGCGGGCAGCCCCGCGATCGACAAGGGCGAGACCGGCTGCCAGGACCCCGTCGGCGCCGCGCTCTCCACGGACCAGGTGGGAACGCCGCGGCCCGGGGCATCCGCGTGTGACATCGGCGCCAGCGAGGTGGCCACGCTCATGGTCGCCACCTCCACGGACGTCTTCGACGGCAACGTGCTGGAGACGGGCGAGACGGCCGGCACGGGCGGCGGCGTGAACGCGACCGCCACCACGTTCCGCCTTGGCGGCACCGCCCTGCGCCAGCAGTACCGCGCGATCCTGGGCTTCTACACCACGCTGCCGCCCGGCGCCGTGGTGGTCCGCGCCCGACTGAAGATCAAGGTGTCCGCGCTCACGGGCGCCGTCAACCCGTTCACCTCGTTCGGCACCCTCGTGGTGGACAGCCAGGCGGGCGCATTCGGCACGCGCACGCTCGCCGGTGGTGACTTCTCCGCCGCGGGGCGGCTCGGCGTCTCCTCGGTGTCGTCGGGAGCCGTCAGCAGCTGGCACACGGCCAGCATCCCGCTCAACACGGTGAACACCAGCGGTGCCACGCAATACCGGCTCCGCTTCTCACTGGACGACAACAACGACGCAGTCGCGGACTACGTCTCGTTCGTCTCCGGCAACGGGGCCGCGGACTCCGTCCCGGTGCTGGAGGTGGAGTACTACGTCCCGTAGGGATCCTGTGGTCCGCCCCGGCGGACAGGTGTGCGCGACGGTGGCGCGGACGCGGTAGACTTGCGGCCCGCGACGCCTCGCCGTCGCCACACGCGCGCCTGTAGCTCAGCGGATAGAGCGTCGGCCTCCGGAGCCGAAGGTCGCAGGTTC
>CAIYZX010000301.1 GCA_903930745.1 uncultured Chloroflexota bacterium
CTTGGCGAAGCGGTAGAGGGCCGGCGGCCGATGCCCCACGCCCGTGAGCACCTCGCCCGTCTCCACGACCAGGCGCCGATCCAGCATGGTTCGGCGGAAGCTGTCCTTGTTGAGCTCGCGGGCCAGGATGGCCTGGTGGACACGGCGGAGGTCCAGGAGCGTGAAGGTCTCGCCCAGGAGCTGGAAGCCGATGTCCGAGTAGCCCACCTTCCCCTCGAGCCGGTGGACGGCCATGGCGAGGATCTCCGCGTGGTCGAAGGCCATGGGGAGTGCGACGCCGTCGTCGGCGATGGCGTACGGCTCGCCCGTCTCCTCGTCAGGGTGGCCGCTGGGACGGGCGATCCGCGCGAGGCGCAGGCTGGCGTCCCTCTTGCGGGCGACGGCGTCCAGGAGCCGGCCCGGCTCCACCAGCGCGTAGTAGGCCACCGCGAGGACGCGGGTCCGCGGGTCACGCCCGGGGGCGCCGAAGGTGTACAGCTGCTCCAGGAAGACGTCGTCGAGATCCGCCTTTGCGTGGAGGGCGCGGGCGGCCGCGTCGTCGAGGCTCTCCGTCCCGCCCAGGAACGTGCCCGGGAGCGCCCATCGATCCTTGAACGGGTGGTCCGCGCGGCGGACGAGGAGGACGTGGAGGCGGTCGTCCAGGACGGTGAAGAGGGCGACGTCCACGGCGACCGACGGGCGTGGATACTGGCTCGCGTCGTAGCCGGCCAGGAAGGCCTGCTCGTCCGTGTCGGTCGTGGTGGTTGGTGTCGTAGTGGGTGTCGTGGTGGGCTTCGGCATGGTGATGGTCTCGTGTCCGTCGCATCGCCCCTCGCGTCCGGAAGGGCTTTGATGTATGGTGCAGTTATGCAGGACACATCAAAGGTTGTCAAGCCCCCTGTTGCCGATGACGGGGGCCGCGTGAGCGCCCCGTGCGTGGGTGCCCGCGATGACGCACCGGAGCGCGTGCAGGGGCCGAGGCGGATCGCGGTGATCGGCCGTGCGGGCGCCGGCAAGACGACCGTTGCCCTGGCGCTGGGCGCGGCGTTCGGGTTGCCCGTGGTCCACCTGGACCGGCTTGCGTGGGGCCCGGGCTGGCGGCTGGAGCCCCCGGACGTGCTTGCCGCGCGCGAGGCGGCGGTCATCGCCGGGGACCGCTGGGTGATCGACGGCGGCTACCTCTCCTCGCCCTCGTTCGCCACCCGGGCCGCCCGCGCGGATCTGATCGTCCAGGCGGACGCGCCGCTCATCGTCTGCCTTTGGCGGATCGCCCGGCGCGCGTTCGCCGCCCGCCGCGGGAGCCTGCCCCGCCGCCCGGATCTCCCCGATGGCTGCGAGGAGGAGCTCCCGCTCGAGTTCATCTTCTGGACCGTCACCTGGTCCCGGCGCACCCGCAAGGTTCGCGCCGCGCTCGCCGCGAGGGACGCGCAGGACCCCGTTGTCGACTGGCAGGCGACACCCGTGTGCCCGGCTGCGAGCTTCGTGATGGTCCGTGGCGCGGCGGACGCGGTCGCGCGGGTCCGGTCCATTTGGGCCATGGGCGGTGAGGCGCAGACGCGCCAATCTTGAACGTGCCGGGGGTTCGCCGGCGCGCGTGTCAACGAGGTCCGCCGTGACCATCGCCTGCCCGTACTGCAAGACCCAGGTCCCCATCGACGCGGCCGGAACCAGCGC
>CAIYZX010000302.1 GCA_903930745.1 uncultured Chloroflexota bacterium
ACGATCACCACCCCGGTGTAGCGTGACGGTTGCGCGGTTGCGCGGCACACCGCGCCCAAGGTCAGGGTACTCCCGCATGACCGCAAGGCAATGGATAACCCGCTGTGGGAAAGGGTGCCGTCTGGCGTAGGACAAAGGGAAACACCTGGCCGCATCGGTTGGGCCCATCCGGCCGGCAGCGCGGACCGAACTCGGTGTCACACGGCGGCACAGCCCACGGAGGAGGAGAGAACCGGCATGTCCAGCGCACCCAGCACCACCGTCACGCCAGAGGCGCGGCAGAAGGCCACGAAGGCCGCCGCCGTCATCCTGCCGGTCGTGGTGCTCCTCGCCGCGGGTCTCGCCATTGCCGGTGGCTCCGGTGGTGCAACGGTGGGTGGTGCCGCCGGGGGCATCGGCGTCTTCGCCCTCTGCGTCGCCCTCGCGTTCATCGTCCAGTGGCTCGCCTACGTCCCGGCGTACCTGCGCCAGACGGAGACCTTCTACGACCTCACGGGAGCGCTCACCCACATCGGCGTCGTGGTCCTCGCGTTCCTCCTCACGCCCAACCCGGACGTCCGGTCCGTCGTCCTCACCGCGATGGTGGTCCTGTGGGCCGCCCGCCTTGGCTCCTTCCTGGTCACGCGCATCCGCAAGGCCGGCCACGACGACCGCTTCGACGTCATCAAGCCCAGCGCGCCCCGCTTCCTGGTCGCGTGGACGCTCCAGGGTCTCTGGATCGCGATGACCCAGGCCGCGGCGCTCGCCGCCATCACCGGCACCACGCGCGCCCCCATCGACGTTGTCACTGTCGTGGGCCTCGTCCTGTGGCTCGCGGGCTTCGGCATGGAGGTGGTGGCCGATGCCCAGAAGCGCACCTTCTCCGCCGATCCCGCCAACAAGGGCCGCTTCATCGGCACGGGCCTCTGGGCGTGGAGCCGCCACCCGAACTACGCGGGCGAGATCCTGCTCTGGGTTGGCATCGCGCTCATCGCCCTGCCGGTGCTGAGCGGACTGCAGCTCGTGACGCTGATCTCGCCGGTCTTCGTGGCCCTGTTGCTGATCAAGGTGAGCGGCGTGCCCATGCTGGAGGCCAAGGCGGACAAGCGCTGGGGCGGCCAGCCGGACTACGAGGCGTACAAGGCCCGCACGCCGGTCCTGGTTCCGCGCCCGCCGCGCGGCTGACGCTCCCGCAGCCAGAGCCCCGAGGCAGTCGGACCCCCACGGTCGGGCCATCCACGACATAGGTGCCACACGCATATACTGGTCACCTGACAACCGCTTCGTGCCCCGGCCGGTCCCCAGCCCCGCGGGTGCCGTCATGACCCAGGGTTTGGCCAGGAGCCCCGTCCACCATGTCCAGCACGCAACCACCGGCCACGGAGGCGATCACGGATCGCGCCGGCGAGGCCGTCCGCGTCGCCGTCCTGCTGCCGCTGCGGCTCTTCCTCGGCATCACGTACCTGTATGCGGGCGCGGTGAAGCTGCTGGACCCGCACTTCCTGGTCGCCGGTGACCCGTTCTCCGTGGTCGCGCAGATGGAGGGGTACGCGCGCTCGTCGCCCCTCGGCGGGCTGATCACGGCGACGCTGCCCATGGCCACCACCATCGGTCTGCTGATCGCGCTCGCGGAGCTGGCCATCGGGCTTGGCCTGCTCTCCGGTCTCGCGTACCGGTTGGCCGCCGTGGCCGGCTTCGCCCTCTCGATCCTGTTCTGGCTCGTGGCCTCGTGGTCCGTGATGCCGTACTTCTTCAGCCCGGACCTGCCGTACGCCGCGGGCTTCCTCACCCTGGCGCTGGCCGGCCACGGCGGCCGATGGGTGCTGGGGCTTGCACGCCCGAAGGCTGCGCCCGATGGACCGGCCCCCGCCGGCGCCCCCGTCTCCACCTTGCGCCGTGACCTGATCGGCGTTGGTCTTCTCGCGGTCCTCACGGGGCTGGTCGCCGGGCTGACGTCCGCTGCCGCCGCACTCGGCAAGTCCAGGCCGTCCGGGCCGGTACCCACCACCGCTCCGGTCACCGCGGTACCGGCGACCCCCGCGCCCACCACAGCCCCGGCGACGGCCGCCCCGGCCACGGCGGCGCCCGCGAGCGCGGCACCGGTCACGCCCGCTCCGCCCACCGCTGCTCCGCCCACCGCCGCCCCGGCAACGCCGGCCGCCGGTCTCGCGGGCCCCAGGATCGGCAACGTCGCGGACTTCGCCTCCAGGCAGGGCGTGGCGATCACCGTCCCGTTCGAGGCCCCGTTCGCCCTCGGCCCCGGCAACCCCGGGATCATGGTCCAGCTGCCGGACCAGCGCGTGGTCGCGTTCTCCGCCGTCTGCACGCACGGCCGGTGCACGGTGGCCCTGGACCCGTCCACGGGCTCGCTGCTGTGCCCGTGCCACCTTGGCGCCTTCGACCCGGCCAACCACGCCGCCGTGGTCTCCGGCCCGCCGCCGCTGCCGCTTCCCGAGATGACGGTGGCGGTGGACCCGGCCACGGGCGATGTGCACGCGATCTTCGGCTGAGCCACCGCGGGTCACCGCGAGTACGATCCCGCCATGGACGCACGTGCCCGCCGGTTCCCGGTCGTCGACGGCAGATCGCTCCTTGGGCGCGGCTACCGGCTGCCCGCAGACCTCCCCGGCGAGCGGACGCTGGCCGTCATCGCCTTCCAGCAGTGGCACCAGGCACGCGTGGACCGGTGGATCGCACGGGCCGCGGCGTCCGGGATCCCCTCGACGCTGGTGGGCGTGACCGGCCGCCTGCCGCTCGCGGTGGTGGAGCTGCCGGTCCTCGCAACCGGGTGGCGGCTTGTCCGAGGCGCGATCGATGGCGGGATGGCGGCCGGCATCGGCGACCCCGACATCCTCTCGCGGACCATCACGGTCTACACGTCCGTGCGGCGGTTCCGGGCGCCCCTGGGGATCCCGGACAGCCGGGACGTGGTTGCCGCGGTGGTGACGCCCGGCGGTGCCGTCCTGGCGATGGCGACCGGCGAGGTGGACGAGGGCTGGGCGCTCATCGCCCCGGCGCTTGCGGCCCCCGGGTCCGACGCATCGGCCGACGAAGTGCGTGGCGCGGGTCAGGCGTAGGACGCTGCTGACGCCGGTTCTGCCGTTGCGAGGGGTGACCACCATCGCCTGAACCCGGACCATGCGTGGACGCACGCCCGGAAGGCGTCTGTGATCTCGTCCCCGCCAGCGCCCGGAGCCCTGCCTTGTCATTCGCAGTCCGCCGTCTTCGCCATGTTGCGCCCGTCGTCGCCCTCCTTGCGACGCTCCTCCCGGTTGCGCCGATGGCTGCCCCGGCCCTCGCGACAGACCTGAATCCCTGTGCCCTTGGCGGCACCGGCGTGGAGGGGGATCCCTTCCAGGTGGCCACCGAGGCGAACCTGGTCTGCGTCCGTGACACGGCCGCGTACTGGGCGGCACGGCTGGTCCAGACCGCGGACATCGCGCTGACAGCGCCCTGGGCCAGCGGCATCGGTGGCGCGGCCATGCCGTTCAGCGGGATGTACGACGGTGGTGGACACGCGGTGACGGGTCTCGCCATCACGGCCGTGAACCCCACCGGCTCCATCGGCTTCTTCGACTACCTGGGATCCGGCACCATTGCGAACCTGTCTGTCGCCGGTGGCGTGACCGTGACCAAGGCCACGGCGTCCGGCGTTGGCGGACTTGTTGGCGAGGGCGGTGCCGGCACCGTCTCGAACGTGTCCGTTGATGTGGACGTCACGGTCAATGCCACGGCCTCGGCGTCCGCGATCGGCGGGTTCGCCGGCTTCTGGACCGGCGGGTGGGGGCCGTCGTCAGACATCACCTCCAGCGGTGACGTGCAGGTCAGCGTGAGCGCGGGATCCGCGGGCATGGTGGGCGGCCTGATCGGCCAGGCGCTCGATGGCGCCATCGGCTACGTGACCGTGCACGGGGCGGTGACGGTGACGGCGGACCAGCCCGATGCGGCCGGCACATCTGGCGCTGCCCGGGTTGGCGGCCTCGTGGGCCTCGCCTACCTCCAGACGATCACCCACGGGGTTGCGGACGGTGGCGTGAGCGTCACGGCGACCGCGGCGACCCCCGCCTCCGCATCTGCCGGCTACGTGGGTGGTCTGGTTGGGTTCGCCCAGGAGTCAACGATCGACGAGGGGAGCTCCGCGGGCACGGTCTCCGTGGGCGGCACCGGCGACAGCAGCGGCGCTGGCGGCGTGGTGGGGGCGGCGATCTCCTCCACGATCACCGCAACCCGTTCCGCGGCGGACGTGGCGATCGCCTCCACGTTCGGGGCGGCGGGCAATGCCGGCGGCCTCACGGGCGCGATGAGCGGCGGCACCACGCTCCGCTCCTCCGCGTCTGGCTCCGTGTCCATCGTGGCCGTGACGACCGGCGATGCCGCGGGCGGCCTCGTGGGCTTTGCCAGCTCCAGCGCCTACCTGCTGGACGTGTACGCCACGGGCGATGTCGCCACCTCCGGTGGCCAGTACATCGGCGGCCTCGTGGGCATCCTGGTGTCGTCCACGCTGGGCCGCGCCTACGCAACGGGGCATGTCACCGGGACCACGAACGTTGGCGGCATCATCGGCGCGCAGAACGCGCTCGCGCTTCCGGCGGCGACG
>CAIYZX010000303.1 GCA_903930745.1 uncultured Chloroflexota bacterium
GAGGCGGAGCCCGGCGCGTCGTCCGGCAGCGCGGGCGCGTTCTCCTCCAGCTGGAACGGGATCTCCCTGGCGGTGCCAAGGCGGTACTCGCGCGCGGCCTGGACGATGAACGCCTGGCGCTGGATGAGCGCGAGCTCCTGCTCGAGGGCCTGCGACTCGGCGGTGAGTCCGCCGTTGACGTCCCGCATCGCGGCAGCCTTCGCCGTTGCCTCGCCGGCCTCGCCCACCTGGCGCGCGAACAGGAGCAACACCCAGGCCGCCATGATGGACGCGAGGACGATGCCGATCCGGCGGCGGGTCAGCCCTGCGACCGGCAGATCCGAGAGCGAGCCCAGCGATGCGCGGGCCGCCGACGTGATCCCCATGATGCCCGCAGGCGGGGCCACCTCGGGCGCGCCGTCATCCCCTGCCCCAACCACGGGGCTCGCGGATGCGCTGCGACTGCCGATGCGGACCATGGGCCGAGGGTAGCTGCGCTTGATTCGCGTGTCAACGCCATTTCCGCAGCTGATTCACGATCCGGGACTGTGCCATGCAAGGTGGCACGCGGGGCTTCCACTGTGCGCTAGACTCGCCATATTCGAACAGGTGTTCTGTCACCGGGAGCCAGCCATGCGCACGTACGCACCCGCCACCACGAGGGCCGTCCTGGACGATCTCCTCCGTGAGCCGTCCCTGGCGCGGGGCGTGGTCCACCACGAGATCCGGGAGGCCACGACCGCCCAGCACGGGGACTGGCCGGAGTGGCTGGACCCGCGCATCCGCGGCGGCCTCGCCAAGCGCGGGATCGAGCGGCCGTACACCCACCAGGCGGACGCCATCGAGGCCGTGCACGCCGGCCGGGACATCGTGGTGGTGACGCCCACGGCATCGGGCAAGTCGCTCTGCTACACGGTGCCCGTGCTCCAGGCCTTGGCGGAGGACCCGTCTGCGCGCGCGTTGTTCCTGTTCCCCACGAAGGCGCTGGGGCAGGACCAGACCACGGAGTTCGGCGAGCTGGTGCAGGACGCGGGCCTGGAGATCTCGTCCGCCTGCTATGACGGGGACACGCCCGCGCCCATCCGCTCCGCCGTGCGCAAGGCCGGGCAGGTGGTGGTCACCAACCCGGACATGCTGCACTCGGCCATCCTCCCCCACCACACCAAGTGGTTCCAGCTGTTCGAGCAGCTGCGGGTCATCGTGATCGACGAGCTGCACACCTATCGAGGGGTCTTCGGGTCGCACGTGGCCAACGTGCTGCGCCGGCTGCTGCGGCTGTGCGCGCACTACGGGTCCAAGCCCGTGATCGTCTGCTGCTCGGCCACCATCGGGAATCCGGCGGAGCTGGCCGAGACACTCACCGGCCGGCCGGTCCAGCTGATCGACCGGAACGGCGCCCCGTCCGGCGAGAAGCACCTGCTCCTGGTGGATCCGCCGGTGATGGACCCGGCCACGGGTGCCCGTGGCTCCGCCCTCACGCTGGCGCAGCGCTGGGCGCTCCCCTTCCTGCGCGCGGGCCGCCAGACCGTGGTCTTCGGCAAGAGCCGGGTCGCGGTGGAGATCATGCTCTCCAACCTTCGGGAGACGCTGCGCGCGGACCTGGGGCCACGGAGCCGGATCCGCGGCTATCGCGGCGGGTACCTGCCCACGGAGCGCCGGTCCATCGAGCGCGGCCTGCGGGACGGCGAGGTGCTGGGCGTGGTCTCCACGAACGCGCTGGAGCTGGGCGTGGACATCGGACGCCTGGACGTGGCCGTGCTCGCGGGCTACCCGGGTTCCATCGCGGCCACCTGGCAGCAGATGGGTCGAGCAGGGCGGCGCGGTGACGTGTCCGTGGCGGTCCTCGTGGCGTCGCCCGCACCCGTGGACCAGTACGTGATCCACCACCCGGAGTTCATCCTGGGCGGCCGGCCGGAGGAGGCGCGGCTGGACCCGGACAACCTGCACGTCCTGCTGGCGCACATCCGCGCCGCCGCGTTCGAGCTGCCGTTCGAGCCCGGCGAGTGGTTCGGCCCCGGGCCCGCGGATGACCTGCTGGCGTTCCTGGGCGAGGGTGGCGTGATC
>CAIYZX010000304.1 GCA_903930745.1 uncultured Chloroflexota bacterium
AGGTCGCAGTTGGCAGCGCCCATCTCCCGCTCGATGGCCGCCTGGTAGTCCGCCGTGATGAAGCTGTTTGCGTGCGTGGCGGCGAAGTTCGCGCCAACGCGTGCGGCGTTGTCCGCGCTGACCACGGCAAGGAAGATGCGCCCGAAGTCGATCCCGAAGAGGACGACGAGGAGGAGCACGGGGAGGACGAGGGCAAACTCCACCAGCGTCTGTCCGCGGTGTCGGTAGGCGGACCGGCGCTCCTGGCCCCCGATGCAGGTGTCCGTGTGCTGGAGCTGCAAGGCCATGGGCGGAATGGTTCGAGCAGGACCTTACAGGCGTCCTTGCAGTGGTGCCTCGGTGACGTGGGGCACCTACGCAGAGTTACGTAGGTCGTTCGGGGGACGCTGTAGGCGGACGCCTACAGGTGTTGCCCGTGTGCTGCTGCGGCGCCTCTGGCACCATGCGTCCATGCCGCTCTCCACGATTGCCGATGTGCTCGCGCGCGAGGGCGCGCTCCTGCTCGATGGCGGGATGTCCAACCAGCTGGAGGCCCAGGGCGCGGACCTCTCCGACGCCCTCTGGTCCGCGCGCCTGCTCCTGGACGACCCGGTCCAGGTGGTCAGGGCCCATCTCGCCTACTTCCGGGCCGGCGCCCGCGTGGCCACCACGGCGTCCTACCAGGCGTCCTTCGAGGGCTTCGCGACGCGCGGCCTGGACCGTGACGGCGCCTCCGCGCTGCTACGCCGTTCCGTGGAGCTTGGCGACGAGGCTCGCGAGCAGGCCCGTGCCGAGGGGATCACCGCGCCCCTGTTCGTCGCGGCCTCCGTGGGGCCCTACGGCGCGATGCTGGCGGACGGCTCCGAGTACCGCGGCAACTACGGCCGCTCCGTGGCGCAGCTCGCGGACTTCCACCGTGACCGGCTCGCCGTCCTCGCGGCCGCGGGGCCGGACCTGCTGGCGTTCGAGACAATCCCCGAGCTGGAGGAGGCGGTCGCCGTCGCGGGCCTGCTGGCGGAACCGGAGGTTGCGCGCGGCCTGTCCGCGTGGGTCTCGTTCTCGTGCGCGGACGGCGGCCACATCCGCAGTGGCGTTCCCGTGGAGGAGGCGGTGGCCGCGGTCGCCGGCTCCCCTGGGCTCATCGCGGTGGGCTTCAACTGCACCGCCCCGGAGCACGCGGACGAGCTGGTGGAGCGGTTCGGCGCGGCGAGCGGTCTGCCGGTGGTGGTGTATCCCAACAGCGGCGAGGGCTGGGATCCCGTCAACCGCCGCTGGACCGGCGCCGGCGCCAGGCTGGACGCTGCCGCAGCAGCCCGCTGGAGAGCCGCCGGGGCAGGTCTCATCGGCGGTTGCTGCCGCGTGACCCCGGACCAGATCGCAGAGCTTGGCGCAGGGCTGGGCCCGGCTGGGCGAGAATAGGCGCCACCAGGTGCCCGGCCCCACCCAGGAGATCAACGTGACCCGTCGCCGTCCCGCCCTCGTCGCAGCGCTCACGCTCGCCGCCACCCTGCTGGTCGCAGCCTGCGGTGGCGGCGCCCCCAGCGCCTCGCCCGGGGCCACGGCCACCCCCACAGCGATGCCGCCCGGGACGTACACCTCGACGGGCTTCACGCCCAAGGTCACGTACACCGTTGGCAACGGCTGGCTGGTGGCCCGCGACATCGACGGCTACCTGGCGATCCAGCCGGCCGGTGCGGACACCGGTGGTGTCTTCATCTTCAAGGGAGCCAAGGCGGCGAGCCAGGACGCGTCCTGTCCGGCCAGCCCGGAACCCAACATCGGGTCCACGTCCGTTGAGATGGTGGCCTGGATCCGCAGCCTCAAGGGCCTCCAGGTGAGCAGCCCGGCGATGGCCACTGTCTTCGGTCTCCCGGCCACCTCGCTGGACATCTCCCTGCAGCCCGGCTGGACGCAGTCATGCGCCTTCGCGAGCGGCCTGCCCACCGTGCCCCTGATCATGAGCTCCGTCATCGACCACTGGGTGGTGGTGGACAACGAGCGCCTGCGCCTCTTCCTCGTGGACGTGCCCAACCAGGGGACGATCCTCGTGGACATCGACGCGTTCGACGGGACGGTCTTCGACAGCCTCGTCGCGGACGCGATGCCCATCGTCAAGAGCCTGACGCTCGCCGGCCAGTGACCGGCGCCGTGGCCGGGCTCCGCGTCCTCGCGCTGGTCCCCGGCTACCAGGAGGGGCCCAGGATCGCGGCCGTGGTCACGGGCGCTCTCGCGAACCTGCCGGTCCTGGTGGTGGACGACGGCTCCACGGACGACACGGCGGCGCAGGCAGAGGCCGCGGGCGCGCGCGTGATCCGCCAGGTCCCGAACGCCGGCAAGGGCGCGGCGCTGCGGGCGGGCTTCCGGGTGGCGCTGGACGAGGGCTGGGACGCCGTGGTCACCCTGGACGCGGACGGCCAGCACGATCCAGCCGAGATCCCCCGGTTCCTGGAGGCATTGCGGGCCGGAGCGGCCCAGGGCGATGCGGCGGCACCGGAGCTGGTCATCGGCCGGCGTGACTTCGGCCTGATGCCGCCGGTGCGCCGGCTCGCGAACACCATCGGCACCGCCGCGTTCTCCTGGGCCGTGGGCCGGCACATCCCGGACAACCAGTCCGGCTACCGGCTCCTTGGCCTGCGACTCATGGCGGCCATGCTGAACTCGCAGGAGCGCGGCTTCGAGTTCGAGGTGGAGATGATCGCCGTCTGCCTGCGGCGAGGCTGGCCGCTCGCCTGGGTCCCCATCAGCACCATCTACGCCGGCGCGCCCAGCCACGTGAAGCCCATGACCCATGTGCGCCACTTTGTGCGTGCCACGCGGGCGGCCCGGCACCTGATGCACGAGCAGGACGGATAAGGCTTCTTCATCGGCCGTCCACGCGTTCTCCGCGGACGTGCGTCATCCTGTGCGCACACCCCTCGTGGCATCCGCCACGGCGTCCCTGCACCGCGAGCGCGAGACCATGACCGAACCCACCGCCGATCAGACTCCGCAGACCCCCCAGCCGCCTGCCGCGCCCTCCGCGTACGGCACGCCCGGCACCTCGGACTACCCGCCCGCCTGGGCGCCGCCGCGCCCCGACGCGGCGTACGGCGTGCACGCGGCCCCCGTCCAGTCCGCCGGCCAGGGCTGGGGTGGCGGCACCATGTCCCGTGGCCTCGTCGCGGTGCTGGCCCCGGTCCTCGCCGTGGTCATGTTCGCCTGCGGCGTCTTCGCGGAGCGGACGCTCTTCAGCCCAGGCGGCCAGCCCATCGGTCCCGGCGCCACAGCGGATGCAGGTGCCACCCCGCGCCCGTCCGATGCGGCCAGCGAGCTGGAGCTCGTGGAGGAGGCCTGGGCGGACATCCAGGAGAACTACGTGGACGCGCAGGGCCTGGACAACCAGGAGCTGGCGTATGGCGCCATCCGCGGCATGGTGGACGCGGTGGGCGACGAGGGCCACACGATCTTCATGACGGCCGAAGAGGCCAAGGCGCAGGACCAGTCGCTCTCGGGCACGTTCGTGGGCATCGGCGTGCAGGTGGACGAGCGGGACGGCTGGACCACGATCGTCTCGATCATCCCCAACACCCCGGCCGAGGAGGCCGGCCTCCAGCGCGGCGACCAGATCAAGGCCGTGGACGGCGTGTCCATGGAGGGGAAGCCGCTCGAGGACGTGGTCTCGAAGGTTCGGGGCCCGGAGGGCGAGAAGGTGACCCTCACGATCGGTCGGGCCGGCGTGGCGGACCTGGACATCACGATCACCCGCCGCAAGTTCGACCTGCCGCTGGTCTCCTGGGCGATGGTCCCGGGCCGCACCGTGGCGATGATCCGGCTGGACCAGTTCAGCACGGGCGCCACCAAGGCGATGAAGGACGCCATCACGGCGGCCAAGGGCAAGGGCGCCACCGCGATCATCCTTGACCTGCGCGGGAACCCGGGCGGATACGTGAACGAGGCCATCGGCGTGGCCAGCCAGTTCGTGGGCGACGGCAACGTCTACACGTCCTTCGATCGCGGCGGCAAGGAGAAGGACCAGCCGGTGGAGGCCGGCGGGCTCGCCACGGACATCCCGCTCGTGGTGCTCGCGGACGAGGGGACCGCGTCCTCCGGCGAGATCGTCACCGGGTGCATCCAGGATGCCGGGCGCGCGAAGGTGGTGGGCGTCAAGACGTTCGGCACCGGGACCGTGCTGGGCCGCTTCGATCTCGCGGACGGCTCCGTGCTGCGAATCGGCGTGGAGCGCTGGCTCACCCGCGCCGGGCGGCCGATCTGGCACGAGGGCCTGGAGCCGGACGTGAAGGTGGAGCTGCCGTCCGAGGTTGGGCCGCTCACGCCGGGCCAGTTGCTCGAGATGTCCGCGGCGGACCTGGCGGCGACGAAGGACGTCCAGGTGCTGAAGGCGCTGGAGCTGCTGGCCGGCAAGGGCTGAGCCGGCACCCCGCAGCCGGCATTGGAGCGTGCCGCGCGCGCCTGAGCCCGAGCCCGCACTCGCACCGGCCCCCGGTGGCAGACCCGCCGGGAATCGAACGACCCCCGGCGAACCGGGGGTCGTGACGAGGTCTGGGTCAGCGCTGCCGGGCGATCAGGCCGTGAAGCCTGTCACCGGCTGCGCGCCGGACTAGCGGCGGGACTGGAAGCAGTCGCTGCAGTAGACCGGGCGGGCGCCGCTGGGGCGGAACGGGACCTGGGTCTCGCGGCCGCAGGACGAGCAGGTGGCCGCGAACATCTCGCGGGGGCCGCGCGAAGCGCCGCCGCCGAAGCCGCCGCTGCGGGAGCCGCCGCCGAAGCCGCCGCCACCACCGAAGGAGGACCCGCTGTCACCGCGCTGCGCCTTGCGGGCGGCACGGCAGGTGGGGCAGCGGCGCGGCTCGGTGAAGCCGCGCTCCGTGTAGAAGTCCTGCTCGGACGCGGTGAAGGTGAACGACTGGTTGCAGTCAGAGCAGGTGAGCGTCTTGTCGACGGCCATTGGTGCGATCCACTCCTGGAACTTGTACTTGTGCAACGGGGTTCTGATCTGCCCCGGCTGGTCCGGGAAGTGGATCGAGTCTGCCGCAGCTGAAACTTGTCGCACGGGCGACAGCCAGTGCGGAGCCGAGGATACAGGCTAATGGGCGCCACGTCGCCCCTTCTGCAAACCTCAGTTGTGGAGTCCCGATATCTAGACATTCACGTCTGCGATGCGGCATTCTGCCCGCCATGACCGAAGGTTCGAACGAGACCACGCTCATCCGGGTGGGCCAGGCGGCCGAGATGCTGGGCGTCACCGTGGAGACGCTGCGCCGCTGGGAGGCGGACGGACGCCTCGCGATGTCCCGGACCGAGGGCGGGCAGCGCCTGGTGAGCATCGACGATGTGACCCGCCTCCTGTCGGAGAAGCGCCTCGCGATCGCGGACCGGCCCATCGTGGCGCAGTCCGCCCGGAACCGGTTCCCGGGCATCGTGACCCGCATCGAGCGGGACCGCGTCGCGGCCGTCGTGGAGGTCCAGGCAGGACCGCACCGCCTCGTGAGCCTGATGACCGCGGAGGCGATCGACGACCTGGGCCTGGAGGTGGGCAAGGAGGCCGTCTGCGTGGTCAAGGCGACGAACGTCATCGTCGAGATCCCGTCCGCCTAGCCTGTCCGGGATCCCATCCATGCCTGTTTGCCGGTTGCTGTCCCTTCCGCTCATCGCCGCGATCCTCGGTGCGTGCGGTGGCGCCACGCCGGCCCCGCGTCCGGTGGAGCTCCAGGTGTATGCCGCGGCGTCGCTCAAGAACGTCCTGGCCGTTGCGGCTGCCCGGTACACGGCCGCCACGCCCGGCGTGACGCTGGTGGTCTCAACGGACGGGTCGTCCGCGCTCGCGGCCAAGATCGAGCAGGGTGCCCCGGCGGACCTCTTCCTCTCCGCGGACATGAAGAACCCGCAGCACCTGGCAGACGCGGGGCTGGTTGCCGGGGGCGTGACGCCGTTCGCCACCAACGCGCTCACCGTCATCGTGCCTGCGGCCAACCCGGCGAGGATCGCCTCGCCGCTGGATCTCGCAAGGCCCGGCGTGAAGGTGATCGCGGCCGGCGACGACGTGCCCATCGCCCGGTACACCGCCACGCTCCTGGGCAACCTCGCCCGTGTGACCGGGTACCCGGAGGACTTCGCGGCCCGGTTTGACGCCAACGTGGTGTCCCGCGAGGACAACGCCGGCGCCATCGTGGCCAAGGTGGCCCTGGGCGAGGGCGATGCCGGCGTGGTCTACGTGACGGATGCGAAGGGCGCCGCCGACACCGTGGTGCCGATCGCGATCCCGGATGCGGCGAACGTCCCGGCAACCTGCGGCGGTGTCGTGCTGAAGGCCTCCGCGCACGCCGAGGCCGCCGCCGCGTTCCTCGCCTGGCTCGTGGGGGCGGACGGCCAGGCGGCTCTCTCGGCGGCAGGGTTCACCGCGCCGGAGCCGGCCCAGTGAGCGCCGGGCAGGGCGCTGCGTCCCGCTCCTCCTGGCGGCGCGGTCCCGGGCGGCCCGTGGAGGCGCTTGCGGCCGTCGCGGGCCTCGTGCTGGGGCTGCCCGTCCTCGTGCTCGTGGTCCGCGCGGTCCTGGGTGGCTCGCTCCTGCAGACGGCCGCACTGGGCGCCGTGACCTCCGCCCTTGGCCTCAGCCTGCTGACCACGGCCGCGAGCCTCGTGCTGATGGTCCTCCTGGGCACGCCCCTGGGCCTGCTCCTCGCGCGCCGGCGCTTCCGCGGCTCCGCGCTGCTGGAGACGGTCATCGACCTGCCCATCGTGCTGCCGCCGTCCGTGGCCGGCCTTGCGCTGCTGCTCACCTTCGGGCGCCGCGGGCTTCTCGGGGCGCCGCTGGAGCTCGCCGGCATCGAGATCCCGTTCACCACGCTGGCCGTGATCCTCGCCCAGGGCTTCGTGGCAGCGCCGTTCTACGTGCGCTCCGCGCGCCTGGGGTTCGCCGCCGTGGACCGCGACCTCGAGGACGCCGCCCGGGCCGACGGCGCCTCCGAGTGGCAGCTCTTCCGCTCCATCTCGCTGCCCCTCGCCGCCCCGGCGCTCGCCGCGGGCCTCGTGATGAGCTGGGCGCGGGCGCTGGGCGAGTTCGGCGCCACGATCATGTTCGCGGGCAACGTGGAGGGCACCACGCAGACGCTGCCGCTCCTCGTGTA
>CAIYZX010000305.1 GCA_903930745.1 uncultured Chloroflexota bacterium
GTGGTCGAGGTCGCGCCCGAGGTCGCGCCCGAGCCCGAGCCACCTGCTGTCCCCGAGCCGGTTGTCGAGGTCGCGCCCGAGCCCGAGCCGGAGCCTGAGCCGGTGGCCGAGGTCGCGCCCGAGCCCGAGCCGGAGCCTGCGCCACCTGCTGTCCCCGAGCCGGTGGTCGAGGTCGAGCCCGAGCCCGAGCCGGAGCCTGAGCCGGTGGTCGAGGTCGCGCCCGAGCCCGAGCCGGAGCCTGCGCCACCGCCGGTTGCCCCGATGTCGATCCCGGTCGCATCCGTGGCCCCGGAGCCGCCTGCCGTGGTGGCTCCTCCGCCTGCCGTGGTGGCTCCTCCGCCTGCCGTGGTGGCTCCTCCGCCTGCTGTGGTGGCTCCTCCGCCTGCTCCCGCGATGCCGCCTGCACCTGCACCCGAGCCCGCACCCGAGCCCGAGCCCGAGCCGGAGCCGGAGCCCGAGCCGGATCCCGAGCCCAAGGCCCGCAGCGGTGGCGCCACCAAGAAGTTCTCCACCACCTTCGCGGCCGGAGCGTTGCCCGGCCCCGTCGGCAGCACGACGCCCACGCCGCCGGTCATCCCGCAGCCGCAGCCCCAGGTCCCGGTCCAGGCTCCGCAGCCCACGCCCGCCAAGCCCGGTGGCGCCCACCCGCTCTGGGGCCAGCCGCAGCCGGTGGCTCCGCAACCCGTCACGCCCCAGCCGACGGCCACGCCCCAACCTGTCCAGCCCCAGCCCGTGGCTCCTGTGGTTCCGCTCCCGGTCCACGTGGAGCCGGCCCCGGTCCGCCCCGTCGCCCCGCAGCCGCAGCAGCCTGCCGCAAGGGCGCCCCAGGCAGGCGACCAGCCGGCGGCGAGGCTCCCAACCGCCGAGGTTGCCGCCAAGCCCAAGGCGCCGGCCCAGGCCGAGCAGCGCCAGGCCCAGGTGGGCGACCGCATCTGCGGCTCCTGCGGCGAGCCCAACGACCCGTCCCGCAAGTTCTGCCGCCGCTGCGGCGCCAGCCTGCAGACGGCCACGATCGTGGAGGAGCCCAGGCTTCCCTGGTGGAAGCGCCTCTTCGGCGGCAGCAAGAAGCCCAAGGCCTACGCCGCGGGCGAGCGCATCGCGTCGATGGAGTCCGGCTCCAAGTCCAAGGGCGGCGACAAGAGCCTTGTCGCGAAGCTCTTCACCGGCATGGGCCTCGTCCGGACGCTCATCGGCACCCTGGCGGCCCTGGGTCTCATCGGCTACGTGGCCATCCCAGGCGTCCAGTCCACCGTGAACAACGCGGTGGCGGGCGGCATCCCCGGGATCATCGAGACGATCCAGGGCTTCGTGAACCCCAAGTACGAGCCCGTCCGCCCCACGAAGGTCTCCGCCAACGGCGAGATCAAGGACCACGGCGTGGCCCTCATGTTCGACACCTTCACCAACACCGAGTTCCAGACGGACGCGAAGACGCCCGAGATCACGGTGACCCTCAAGGAGAAGGTGGACATTGGCGCCGTGATCATCCGGTCCGGATCGTCCAAGTCCTTCGTGGACCTGCGCCGGCCGTCCAAGATCGCCTTCGACTTCCCGGACGGGACCTCCATCACGGTGGACCTCGAGGACAAGAAGGATCCGCAGGAGTTCCGGACGGTGGAGGCGAAGGGCGTGGACACGTTCACGATCCGGATCCTGGACACCTTCGGGCCGGAGAACGCGCCGATCACCATCTCCGAGCTGGAGATCTTCGCGAAGGGCTGAGCCCTCGCAGGACCACACCCGCCGCCGGTGGTCGCCCTCAGCGCAGGGCGGCCGCCAGCGTGGTGCCGCCGGGGATGCCCAGCGACTCGAGGACGAGCGCGTACTCGCGCCGGTCACGTGACGCGGCGCCCGCGTCGCCGGCGCGCTCTCGTGCGGTGATCAGCATCCGCCACAGGGCGTCCTGGCAGCGGTCCAGCTCCAGGCCAAGCCGGCACGCCCGGATCACCGTCGCGTGATCCTCGACCAGGAGCGCCTCGGACGCCAGGCCCTCCGCTGCCTCCAGCACCCTTGCCCGTGCCTGCTCCCGCCGCGCCGCGGCCCATTCGGCCGGGCCCTCCTCGGGCAGCAGCTCGCCCGCGTACGCGTCCAGCGCCTTCGAGAACCATGAAGCGGCGACAGCACCTGCGCCGCCTGCCCTCGCAGCCCTGCCGGCCGCGATGGCCTGGTCGAACCGGCCAAGGTCCACGTCCTGGGGCGTCACGTCCAGTCGGTAGGCGTCACCCTCCCGGACGAGAAGGCCGCTACCGAAGGGCTGGGCCGCCTGGTCCAGCTCGTGACGCAGCGACGAGAGCGCCACGTGCAGGTTGCGCGCACCGGCCGCGGCATCCGCGTCCGGCCAGAGTGCGTCCTGGATGACCTCGCGGTGGACCGGTGCACCTGCATGGACGGCCAGCAGCCGGAAGAGCGAGCGGACCCGCGGCTTGGCGCCCTCAAGCAGGATCCTGCGCCCATCCACCTCCAGGCGGCAGCCGCCCAGCAGCCTGATGCCGATGCGGCGACCGGCTGTTCCCTCGGCGGCCTCGGCGGGGGCGTCTTCCCCGTCCTTGACCATGGTGGCCGTCAGCCGCTTCGCCCAGGCCGGCACCGCCAGCCCCACACCCCTGGCGTGGGTGGCGACCTCCGCCGTGCCGTTGGCCACAGGAGCCTCCAGGCCAGGCGCCGCAACCGCGAGACGGGCAACCTCGGCGATCGCCTGGGCGCCGGGCACACCCGCGATCCGGCCCGTCCTGCCGGCGGCCAATGCAAGGTCCGGCCCCGCAGGAGCCTTGGGACCGGCAGCGGCCGCGAGCGCACGCAGTGCAGTCGCCCAGGCTTCAAGCACACCCGAGCCAAGGCCGTGGAACGCCTCGGCGGCATCCGCGGACACCACCTCCGCGGTGGCGGGATCGGTGGGGGCCGCCCAAGCCCGGGCCAGGGCGAGGAGGGCTGCCGGCCAGCGCTCGTCCCCGCGGGCCTCCACCGCCGGATGTTCCGGCACCGTGGACGAGCCAACGGCGGCGACAGGTCCCAGCGTCCGGGCGAGCGATCTGCCAAGGCGGGCGAGCCACGCGACGCCCATTCGCTCGGCGTCCTCGACCGCGGCATCGAACCTGCGCCCATCCCATGGCTCCCCGGCCATCACTGCGGCCACGGCAACCCCCAGGTGGGCTGCGACGTGGGCCGTGGCTCCCTGGACACCGTCCTCGATGGCACGGTCAAGGCCGCGCCGGGCGCCCGCGACATCGCCGGCCGCGAGCGAGAGAAGCGCCGCGGTCACCGGCGCCGCCGGGTCGTCCAGGCGCAGCGCCTCGCGGGCGGCGCCCGCCGGGTCACGCACAAGGCCCGCGCGGAGCAGGCCCGCCGCATCGGGCGTGGGCAGGGCGTCGGGGTCCAGCCAGGCCGCCAGCGCGAGCCGCTCCCTCCGGGGCGCCTCCGCAGCGCGACTCATCCCAAGCCCCGCCTCCGCGTGCGCATAGGCCGCGATCGCCGCGCCGAATCGCCCGTCGTTGCGGGCCCGTCGAGCGGCCGCGAGCGCGACCCAGGGATCGTGCCGCTCGATGGCCGGCGGAAGGCCCTCCGTCCAGTGCTGAGCGCCGATCGCCGCCAGGCGTTCCCCCTGGCCGCCAAGCAGGCGCCGGACCGCGTCCAGGTCCTCCGCGCGCGAGTAGGCGCGGAGCGCCTCGGCGAGGAAGCCCGCGTCCTCCAGCAGGTGTCCGGCTGCGGCGTGGCGCTCGCGGACGGCCACCTCGCCCAGTTCCATCACCGCCACCCGGTCCAAGTACGAGCGCATGACCTCGTGATACCGGTACGCATCCTCGCCGTCCTCCGCGGGGACGGTGAAGACACCGCGACGCACCAGCTCCTCGAGCAGCGCCGCGCTCCCGGGCACGCCCCGCATCCGGTCGCAGAGACGACCGGTCAGGCGGCCCAGGACGTACGTGTCCAGCAGGAAGTCCTGCAGTTCCACGGGCAGCCCCACCATCACGTTCTGGGCGAGGTACTCCCTGAGCATGCGGCCACCACCACCGGGGCCGCCGAGAAGACGGCGCCGCTCCTCCGCCGGCCGTCCTCGCGTCGCCAGGTGGAACAGCTGCAGGCCCGCCGCCCAGCCCTCAACCCGCCGCGCGAGGACCGCAAGATCCGCCGGGGGCACCGGGTCCCGGTAGACATCCCGAAACAGCTGCTCAACCTCCCATGACCGGAAGCGCAGGTCGTCGGACTCGATCTCCAGCAGCTCCCCGGCCACCCGAAGGCGCGACAGGTGCAGCCGAGGGGCGACCCGTGTGCCCAGGACGAGGGTGAGCCAGCCGGGGGCCTGCTCCACGAGGCGTCCGAAGGCGGTCTCGGCGGCAGTTCCCTCCAGCGCATGGAAGTCATCCACGACGAGCAGCACCGGGGACCCCATCGCCGGAGCGCTGTCGGTGGCCACATCGTTGAGCGCGCGCAGTGCGCTGTCGACGGAGTGCCAGCCGCGCCGAAGACCGGGCACCACCGGCGCGAGGGCGGCCTCGAGATGGCGCGTGAACGTGGCCTCGTCCCCGTCCAGCGACTCCGCGCGGTACCAGGCGACCGGCGCGCCGGAGGCGGCGGCAAACTGGACAAGGAGGGTGGTCTTGCCGGACCCGGCGGGAGCGACGACCAGCGTCAGGCGGCGCCTCCAGGCCTCGTCCAACCGCGATTCCAGGCGCTGCCGGTGCAATGCGGCAAGCACGGGCATGCGCACCTTGGCGGCAACGACGTGCGATGCCACCCCGGTCCCGTCCTGCTCATCCGCGCGCCCGTGCGCGTCCCGCAATGCCCCGCTCCCCTTCCCTGCCACCAGGGTGCCGGCGGACGCGATCAGGCGCGCAGGCACTGGTACGGGTGGATCGTGCCACCAACGGGGCGTGCAGGTCTACGGAGTTGTCCACGTAACGCACCAATCCGCCCTCGACAACGTGGCCGGCCTCCGGTTCGGTCAGCGGGCCGGCGGGTCCTGCGGCGCGGTGCGGGCCAGCTGCGGGCCGAGCAGCGGGCCGGCGTGTGCGGCAACCGCGGAGATCATGCGCACGTTGCGCGCGATCCACGTCTCCGGGCTCTCGGCTGATCCGGCGGCGAACAGCACCGCCACGACGTGGCCGCGGCTCCTGATCGGCGCGGCAACAAGCGCCGTGCCCACGAGGGCGGGCTTCACGAGCCGCGGATCCACTCTCCCGTCGGCGAAGTTGTCCGCCCACGGACCAGTCACCACCCTGGCGCGAACATGCCGCGCATGCGCCGGCGTTGCAGGGACGCCAACGACCACCGGCGGCTGGGGGCCGCGGACGGCGATGGGCACCACCTCGTCGCTGTCCGGAGGCAGGCGGGCCACCCACGCGGACAGCACCCCGGCGAAGCCGGCCACCACGTCGCAGATCCGCTCCGCGGTCTCCGTGGCGTCCTCGCCGGCGTCGATCCGCCCGATGGCATCCTCCAGCACCGCTCGGTCTGCCAGCTCCGCGGAGAGGCCGGAGGCAAGGCGCTCCTCCAGCGTGATGTCGCGCTTGACCCCAACGAAGGCGATGGGTCGGCCGTCGGCGCCCGGCACCGCGGAGAAGGTTGCCTCCTCGTGGAGTGGCGTGCCGTCCTTGCGCCGGTTCACCAGCACGCCGCGCCACGTCCGCCCCGCGGACAACGCGCCCCACATCTCGCGGTACGTGACATCCGGGGTGAGGCCGCCCTGGAAGATCCTCGGATTGTTGCCGATCAGCTCGTCGGCACGGTAGCCGGAGCTCGCCTCCACGGCCGGGTTCACGTACGTGATGGAACCGGCGGCGTCCGTGATGATGATGGACTCGGCCGCATGGTCGATGGCCTGGCGCAGGAGCGAGTGCCACTCGTCGCGCGCGAGGGCGTCCGTCAGGTCCTCCATGAGCGCTATCACCCCGGTGGGCCGACCGGCCCCGTCGCGGATGGTGCCCATCCGGATCTCGCAGGGGACGCTTGTGCCGTCTGGCCGTGGCACGTGGCCGATGACGGGATGCGAGGGCAGCCCGCTGACGCCATCCCAGGTTCCGGCCTTGACCGCCGCGATGTGCGAGAGCATCGCGGCCGGGGCCCAATTCCCTGCCTCCGCCGATGGACGCCCGAGCATCCGCTCCGCGCTGGCGTTCCAGTCGGTGACCCGGCCCCGCAGGTCGGCGATGACGATGCCCAACGGGCTGGCGTCCAGGGCGGCCTGGAGCCTGGACTCCGCGAGGTCTCGACCCGCGGCGTCGGAACGGTCGTGCACCAGCAAGAGGATGCCAGCCAGGGTCGCTCCGTCTCGCTGGATGGGGGCGAGGACGGCTGCGAGCGGCGGGGAGCCGGCTCCGTGCTCCCCCGTCGGCTCGACGGTCACGGTCTCGCCGGCGGCCAGGCGTGCCGCCACCGCGTCCGTGAGCGACACGGGGCGGAGAACGTCCAGCGCGAACGCGGAGTGACCCGCCAGGGCAGAGGCAGGCCGGCCGGCCATCGCCGCAAGGGCCCCGTTGACATACTCGATCTCGAACCCGCGGGCGGGCCCGGCCGCGAGGGCGATGCCCACGGGCACAGCCTCCACCGCCCGGGAGAGCAGGGCGCCGCGTTCCTCGGCCCGGATCCTGCGGGTCACGTCTCGAGCGGCGCCCTCCAGCGCCACGAGCCTGCCTGCGACATCGCGGACGGGCGTGACGACGTGCTCCATCCAGAGCGTGACCCCGGCCGGCGTGACCCATCGGACCACCGGCGGGCCGTCCTCTTCGGCGTTCTCCACGTGGGCACCGAGCCGGGCAAGGTCGTCAGGGTGGACCAGCCCCCGGCCCAGCTCCGGGTCGGCGTACAGCTCCGCGGGGCTGACTCCGGCGAGATGCTGCACGGACGGGCTGACGTACTCGAGGCGGGGAGCCGGGTCCAGGACCACGCGGTACACCACGTCTCTCGACCGCTCCGCGAGCATCCGGTAGCGTTCCTCGCTGTCACTCACCATCCGCTGGGCGCGGGCAGCGCCGCGATCCCGCAGGACCAGCGAGAGCCACAACAGGGTGGCCGTGACGGCCACGTACGCGATCGCGCTCAGGGCGGCTTCCCACGCGCGCGTCTGCGGCGTGAGCGGGAGCAGCACGATCCCGGACACGAGCACCCAGAGGATCCCGGTGACGGCGTAGGCCACGACGACGCCGACGCGGCCGGCGCGGCCCCAGGTACCCA
>CAIYZX010000306.1 GCA_903930745.1 uncultured Chloroflexota bacterium
CGAGGCGGCCGAACCTGCCGCGGAGCCAGGCGGCGAGGACCAGGCCGGCGGCGAGGCCCCCGCCTGCGGCACCGAGGGTGCCAACCGCGGCGTGCCACGGGGCGACGTGGACGGGCGTGACGGCGGCCACCTGGGCCCAGGCTGCCACGCCGGCCAGGACGGCCAGGATGACGGCGGTGGCCGCCCCGCCGGGTCCGCTGTGGGCGGTGAACCAGGCGCCGAAGCCGTCTGCAGGGGCGGCGTCGCGTGCCGGGAAGGCGATGGCGGCGATGGGCGGGATGGCGCGTGAGACGGCGCCCGCGACGAGCAGGGCGGCGAGGATGGCCCGGGGCGGGATCGCGGTCATGGCGCCGGCGTCCGCGACGAGGACCAGGAGGAGGGCCACGGCGCCCGCGGTGCCGATGCGGGGGTCCTTGCGTGCCGTCTCCGCGCGCTCCGGGGTGGGGGCGACGAGCGCGTCCGCGGTGTCCGCCAGGCCGTCGAGGTGGAGGACGCCACTGGCAATGGCAAGGATCCCGAGCGCGAGGGTGGCGGCGAGGAGCGGGGCGGCCTCGGCGAGGAGCAGGAGGGGGATGGCGGCGATGAGACCGAGGACGGCGCCAACGACCGGGAAGGCCGCGGAGCCGGACCGGTCCATGTCGCCCATGCCCACCGGGAACCGCGTGAGGAGGCCGAAGGCGGTGCGCAGCTCCGCCACGGGGTCCGCCGGTGGGCGTGCCGGGGCGGGCTCGGCCGGGCGGCCCGGGCCGGTCCCCTGGGGCTGCTGCGTCTGCACGTCGTCCTCCGCTACGCGGGCGACGGTCATCGAGGAGGTTGGGCCGGAGCCGGTCCCCTGCCGGCGGCTGGTCCGGCACGGGGCCCGTGGGGCAGGCGGCGCTGCCGGTCCGGGCGCGTGCCTTCTTGCTCGAGAAGGTCGTCCGCTGTCCTGACCCGGGCGGGCTTCCTGGCTCTCCGTCCGGCGTGCGGGCGGATCACAGTTGCGGCACAGCGCTGGCCTTGCACCAGCTTCGCCTTCGGCGCTCCGGACGATGCCGGCGGGCGCCTCACCCTGGTCGTGAACACTGTCTTGCTGGTGCCCCTGCGGGCGCGGTCAACGATACTCCCGACGCCCCTTGCGCGCGCGCCTGTTTGCCTGTTATACAGGTAGCCATGCGAGCAGGCGCGCCGGGGGTCTCCCCGCTCCAGGTCCAGCCGATCACGGTGGCGGACGCCGTCACCGCGGAGCTTCGCCGCCGCCTGCTCCTCGGGCTCTACGCCGAAGGCACGCAGCTGCGTGACACGGAGCTTGCCGCGGAGTTCGGCGTCGCCCGGCCCACCATCCGCGCCGCCGTGGCGACCCTGGTCGCGGATGGCCTGCTCGCCCGGGGCCGCGGCCGCAGCGCGGAGGTCCGCTCCTTCACCGCCCGGGACGCCGTGGACCTGTACCGGCTCCGCCGTGCCATCGAGGGGGCGGCCATCGCGGACGTCATCGCCCGCCGGGCGGATCTCTCGGGCGTCCGGGCATCGGCCGAGGCGTTCTCCGCCCTCACGGAGGCCACCGGCTGGGACGTGGTGGCAGACCACGACGTGGCCTTCCACCGGGCGGTGATGGCCGCCTCCGGCTCGGCGCGCCTCCTGCGCGCCTTCGACATGGCCAGCGCGGAGCACCGCCTCCTCATCGCCATCCTCCGCCCGGCCTACGCGAGCGTCCGCGAGCTCGCCACGGAGCACCAGGCCCTCTTCCTCGCCCTCGCCAACGGTGACCCGCAGGTGGCCGCCGAGGCCTGGTCCGCCCACTTCGACGAGTCGGAACGCTTCCTCACCACCCTCATCACGGAGCGCGCCCAGTGAACCTCGCAGACTTCGACGCCTTCTCCTTCGACTGCTACGGCACCCTCATCGACTGGGAGGCCGGTCTCGCCACCGTCCTGCGACGCTGGGCGGACGCCCACGGCCTCGCGATGACCGGTGAGCAGCTCCTGGTCGCCTACTCGGACCACGAGGCCGCCGCCGAGCACGACCTCCCGAGCGCCCTCTACCCCGTGATCCTCGCGGAGGCGATGCGCCGCCTGGGTGCCCAGCTGGGCGTCCCGGTGAGCGACGAGGAGGCCGAGGGCCTGGGCGGCTCCGTGCCCGAGTGGCCCGCGTTCGCG
>CAIYZX010000307.1 GCA_903930745.1 uncultured Chloroflexota bacterium
CGGTCTTGGTGACGTGGACGTCCGGGCAGTCAACCGTGATGGACGCGCTGTCCGTGTTGTCCTCGGCATCGGCCGCGGACTCGTTGGCGGCCGCGACGGACGCCAGGTTGTCGATGACGCCGCAGCTGTCGGCGGTGGTGGCCCCGCTCACGGTGACCGAGGCGGAGGCGCCGGAGGCGAGGTCGCCGAAGTCGCAGTGGAGCGTGCCGTCCGTGATCGAGCAGCCCTCGGTGTCGGTCGCCCAGTCGGCGCCGGCCGGGAGCTCGTCGTCAAGCGTCACGTCGTACGCGGTGCCCTTGCCGTCGTTGGTGACGGTCATGGTGAAGGACGCGGTGTCGCCGGCGTTGACCGTGCCCTGGTCCGCGGTCTTGTCCACGTGGACGTCCGGGCACAGGACGCTGATCTCGGCGCTGTCGCTGTTGTCGCTGGCGTCGGCCTCGGACTCGTTGGCGGCAGCCACGTCGGCGGTGTTCTCAAGGAGCATGCAGACGGCCGCGCTGGTCGTGCCGGTGACGGTGACCGAGTGGCTGTCACCCGGGTCCATGTCGCCGAACTCGCAGGAGAGCTCGCCGGCCGTGATGGCGCAGTACGGGCTGTTCTCGGACCAGGTGATCCCGGCCGGCAGCACGTCCGTGAGGGTGGCGTCGCGGGCGATGCCCTCGCCGTCGTTGGTGATCGTCATGGTGAACGAGGCCTCGTCACCGGCGTTGATGGTGCCGTTGGACGCGGTCTTGTCCACGTGGACGTCCGGGCAGAGGACGGTGACGCTTGCGTCGTCACTGTCGGAACCGCCGGTGTAGGTCAGGTTCGCGGTGTTGTCGATGACGGAGCAGCTCGCAGCCGTGGTGTCCGAGATCACGCGGACGTGGATCTCGCCGTCGGCGGCCAGGGTCGCGGGGCCGTAGACGAGGGCGCCCTTGACGATGGACCAGCCGGAGCTGGAGCTGGCCTGGTCGATGGACCACGAGAGGCCGGCCGTGGTGGGCAGCGGGTCGTTGACGGTGACGCCGTAGGCGTCGCCCACGCCCGTGTTGCTCACGCTGATGTCGAAGCCGATCTGGTCACCGGCGGACACGGTCGGGGTGACCGCGGTCTTGGTGATCATGATCTCCGGGCAGTTGACGACGATGGTCGCGCTGTCCGTGTTGTTGGCCAGGACGGTGCCGGGCTCGTTGGAGGCGGACGTGGTGGCGGTGTTCGGCAGGGTGCCGCAGTCCGGGGCATCCGTGTCGCCGGAGACGGTCACGCTGAACGTGTCGTCAGGCTCCATGTCGCCCAGGTCGCAGGAGAGGACGCCGGCGGTGATCTCGCACGCGTCGGAGTCGTCCGTCCAGCTGACGCCGGCCGGGAGCGTGTCGCTCACGGTGACGTCACGGGCGAGACCCTTGCCGATGTTGGTGACGGTGATCGTGTAGGAGGCCGTGTCGCCCGCGTTGATCGGGCTGTTGTCGGCCGTCTTCTCGATCTTGACGTCCGGGCAGAGGACGGTGATGGACGCGCTGTCGCTGTTGTCCAGGGCGTCCGCTGCGGACTCGTTGTCGGCGGCCACGAGGGCCGTGTTGTCCAGGACCTTGCAGTTGGCGGCGGAGGTGACCGCGGAGACCGTGACGGACGCCGTGGCGCCGGCGGCGAGGTCGCCGAAGTCGCAGGAGAGCGTGCCGCTGGCGATCGAGCAGTCGTCCGAGTTGTCGAACCACGTGAGGCCGGCGGGCAGGACGTCGGTGACGGTCACGCCGTAGGCGGTGCCCGGGCCGGCGTTGGACGCCGTGATGGTGAACTGGGCGGTGTCACCCGCGCTGATCGTGCCCTCGACCGCGTCCTTGGCGACGTGGACGTCCGGGCAGTTCACGACGATGGTCGCGCTGTCGCTGTTGTCCAGGGCGTCGTCGGCGGACTCGTTGGAGGCCCCGACGTCGGCCGTGTTGGGCAGGTTGCCGCAGACGGCCGCGCTGGTGGTGCCGGAGACCGTGACGGACGCGGACGCGCCGGGGGCCAGGTCGCCGAAGTCGCAGGAGAGCGTGCCGCTCGCGATGGAGCAGTCGTCCGAGCTGTCGGACCAGGTGATCCCGGCCGGCAGGGTGTCGGAGAGCGTGACGTCGCGGGCGATGCCCTCGCCGTCGTTGGTGACGGTGATCGTGTAGCTCGCGGTGTCACCCGCGTTGATGGGGCTGTTGTCCGCGGACTTGTCCACGTGGACGTCCGGGCACAGGACGGTGGTCTCGGCGGAGGCCGAGTCGGAGCCGTCGTTCGACGTGGTGACGTTCGCGGTGTTCGGGACCAGGCCGCAGTCCGCAGCGTCCGACGTGGCGATCACGTGGACGGACGAGGTGGCGCCGGGTGCCATCGTGGCGGCGGTGTAGGAGAGGACGCCGCTGGTGATGCTCCAGCCCGCGGAGGCGGGGCTGATGGACCAGGTGAAGCCGGCCGGCAGGGTGTCCGTGGCGGAGACGCCGTAGGCGTTGCCCGTGCCGTTGTTGGTGACGGTGACGGTGAACCCGACCTGGTCGCCCGCGGAGACGCTGACGTCATCGGCGGACTTCTCGATGTCGATCTGGGCGCACTTGACCTCGATGCTGGCGCCGTCGCTGTTGTCCGTCGCATCCGCGGCGGACTCGTTCGAGGCGCTTGCGCTCGCGGTGTTCGGCAGCGTCCCGCAGTCCGCGGCGTCCGTGGTGCCGGAGACGGTCACGGAAGCGGACGCGCCGGCGGCGAGGTCGCCGAAGCTGCAGGAGAGGACGCCGCTCGTGATCGTGCACGACGCGGAGCTGTCGGACCAGGTGATCCCGGCCGGCAGCGTGTCCGTCAGGGTGACGTTGCGGGCGATCCCGGTGCCGTCGTTCGTGACGGTGATGGTGTAGCTCGCGTTGTCACCGGCGCTGATGGGGCTGTTGTCCGCGGTCTTGTCAACGTGGATGTCCGGGCACAGGACGGTGACGCTGTCGCTGGCCTGGGCCGTCCCGTCGTTGGACGTGGAGGCGTTGCCCGTGTTGTTCACCGTGCCGCAGGTGGCGGCGGTGGTGCCGGACACGATGTGGACGTGCGTGCTGGTGCCGTTGGCCATGGTGACGCCGCTGGCGCCGCCGTAGGAGAGGACGCCACCGCTGATGGACCAGCCGGTGCTTGAGTTGGCCTGGTCGATGGACCAGGAGAGGCCGGTGTTCGTGGGCAGTGTGTCGCCGACCTTGACGCCGTAGGCCGTGCCCGGGCCCTTGCTGGTGAGCGTGAGGACGAAGCCCACCTGGTCACCGGCGGAGACGGACGCCTGGTCAGCCACCTTGGTGAGGCCGATGGACGCCGGGATCACCTGGAAGCACTCGGTGGTGCTGTTGGTGTGCGTGGCGGCGACGTACTTGTTGGAGCCGGAGGCGTCCGGCGTGTACTCCGCGCGGAAGCAGTAGAAGCCGGTGGAGTCCGGGGTCACGGCGTCGCTGTCGACCGCGCCGGAGCTGAGCGTCTTGGTGGCGCCCACCTTGGTGCCGCCCGTGGCGCAGTTGGGCGTGGTGTTGTCATTGGGGCCGCAGAGGTAGAAGTCCACGGTGCCGGTGACGGTGCCGTTGCCCCCGGTGGCGGCCACGTGGTCGTAGACGGACTCACCCTTGTTGATCACGCCAACGGAGCCCAGGTTGGACCCGTTCTGGCGGACGTTGGTGGTGATCGCCGGCGGCTCGCACGTGTTGAAGGAGCCCAGCGCGAAGTCCTTGAGGATCGCGTCCACGGACTGGGAGGCGCGGGTCTCGCCCAGGAAGCCGGAGAAGCAGGGGGGCTCGCTGCCGTACAGGTCGGTCAGGTCGATGCCGCCCTCGAAGAACGAGAACTCCGGGATGGTGCCGGCCGGGAGGTTGTTGGCCTTGGCGTCGTACGACCAGGCCGGGATGAACGGGCTGGCGTTGGTGGACGCGCAGGCCTGGTCCGTGGCAGGGGACGTGGTGCACTCGTTGCCGGTGGCGATCAGGTGCAGCGTGCCGTTGACGTCACCGCCGGTGCCCACCCACTCGTACAGCTGGACGAGCGCGGTGCTGCCGCCGTTGGTGAAGTCGGACAGGACGAGCAGGTCGCCCACGGAGTGCTGGCCGCTGAAGCCGCCGGCGTCCGTGCGGGCGATGCCGTTCTTGTAG
>CAIYZX010000308.1 GCA_903930745.1 uncultured Chloroflexota bacterium
CGGTCTTGGTGACGTGGACGTCCGGGCAGTCAACCGTGATGGACGCGCTGTCCGTGTTGTCCTCGGCATCGGCCGCGGACTCGTTGGCGGCCGCGACGGACGCCAGGTTGTCGATGACGCCGCAGCTGTCGGCGGTGGTGGGCCCGCTGACCGTGACCGAGGCGGACGCGCCGGAGGCGAGGTCGCCGAAGTCGCAGTGGAGCGTGCCGTCCGTGATCGAGCAGCCCTCGGTGTCGATCGCCCAGTCGGCGCCGGCCGGGAGCTCGTCGTCAAGGGTGACGTCGTACGCGGTGCCCTTGCCGTCGTTGGTGACGGTCATGGTGAAGGACGCGGTGTCGCCGGCGTTGATCGTGCCCTGGTCCGCGGTCTTGTCCACGTGGACATCCGGGCACAGGACGTCGATCTCGGCACTGTCGCTGTTGTCGCGGGCGTCGGCCTCGGACTCGTTGGCGGCAGCCACGTCGGCGGTGTTCTCAAGGAGCATGCAGACGGCGGCGCTGGTCGTGCCGGTGACGGTGACCGAGTGGCTGTCACCCGGGTCCATGTCGCCGAACTCGCAGGAGAGCTCGCCTGCCGCGATGGCGCAGTACGGGCTGTTCTCGGACCAGGTGATGCCCTTCGGCAGCACGTCCGTGAGGGTGGCGTCGCGGGCGATGCCCTCGCCGTCGTTGGTGATCGTCATGGTGAACGAGGCCTCGTCACCGGCGTTGATGGTGCCGTTGGACGCGGTCTTGTCGACGTGGACGTCCGGGCAGAGGACGGTGACGCTTGCGTCGTCACTGTCGGAACCGCCGGTGTAGGTCAGGTTCGCGGTGTTGTCGATGAGGGAGCAGCTCGCAGCCGTGGTGTCCGAGATCACGCGGACGTGGATCTCGCCGTCGGCGGCAAGGGTCGCGGGGCCGTAGACGAGGGCGCCCTTGACGATGGACCAGCCGGAGCTGGAGCTGGCCTGGTCGATGGACCACGAGAGGCCGGCCGTGGTGGGCAGCGGGTCGTTGACGGTGACGCCGTAGGCGGCGCCGACGCCCGTGTTGCTCACGCTGATGTCGAAGCCGATCTGGTCACCGGCGGACACGGTCGGGGTGACCGCGGTCTTGGTGATCATGATCTCCGGGCAGTTGACGACGATCGTCGCGCTGTCCGTGTTGTTGGCCAGGACGCTGCCGGGCTCGTTGGAGGCGGACGTGGTGGCGGTGTTCGGCAGGGTGCCGCAGTCCGGGGCGTCCGTGTCGCCGGAGACGGTCACGCTGAACGTGGCGTCCGGCTCCATGTCGCCAAGGTCGCAGGAGAGGACGCCGGCGGTGATCTCGCACGCGTCGGAGTCGTCCGTCCAGCTGACGCCGGCCGGGAGCGTGTCGCTCACGGTGACGTCACGGGCGAGACCCTCGCCGATGTTGGTGACGGTGATCGTGTAGGAGGCCGTGTCGCCCGCGTTGATCGGGCTGTTGTCGGCCGTCTTCTCGATCTTGACGTCCGGGCAGAGGACCTTGATGGACGCGCTGTCGCTGTTGTCCAGGGCGTCCGTCGCGGACTCGTTGGAGGCGGCAACGTGGGCCGTGTTGTCCAGCACCTTGCAGCTGGCGGCGGTGGTGACCGCGGAGACGGTCACGGACGCGCTGGCGCCGGCGGCGAGATTGCCGAAGCTGCAGGAGAGCGTGCCGCTCGTGATCGAGCAGGCGTCCGAGTTCTCGGACCAGGTGAGGCCGGCGGGCAGGACGTCGGAGACCGTCACACCGTAGGCGGTGCCCGGGCCGGCGTTGGACGCCGTGATGGTGAACTGGGCGGTGTCACCCGCGCTGATCGTGCCCTTGACCGCGTCCTTGGCGACGTGGACGTCCGGGCAGTTCACAACGATGGTGGCGCTGTCGCTGTTGTCCAGGGCGTCGTCATCGGACTCGTTGGACGCCGCGACGCCGGCCGTGTTCGGGAGGTTGCCGCAGACCGCGGCGCTGGTGGTGCCGGAGACCGTGACGGACGCGGACGCGCCGGGGGCCAGGTCGCCGAAGTCACAGGAGAGCGTGCCGCTCGCGATGGAGCAGCTGTCCGAGCTGTCGGACCAGGTGATCCCGGCCGGCAGCGCGTCGGAGAGCGTGACGTCGCGGGCGATGCCCTCACCGTCGTTGGTGACGGTGATGGTGTAGCTCGCCTTGTCACCCGCGTTGATGGGGCTGTTGTCCGCGGACTTGTCCACGTGGACGTCCGGGCACAGGACGGTGGTCTCGGCGGAGGCCGTGTCCGAGCCGTCGTTGGACGTGGTGACGTTCGCGGTGTTCGGGACCAGGCCGCAGTCCGCCGCGTCCGACGTGGCGATCACGTGGACGGACGAGGTGGCGCCGGGCGCCATCGTGGCGGCGGTGAAGGAGAGGACGCCGCTGGTGATGCCCCAGCCGTTGACGGCGGGGCTGATGGACCAGTCGAAGCCGGACGGCAGGGTGTCCGTGGCGGAGACGCCATAGGCGTTGCCCGTGCCGTTGTTGGTGACGGTGACGGTGAACCCGATCTGGTCGCCCGCGGAGACGCTGACGTCATCGGCGGACTTCTCGATGTCGATCTGGGCGCACTTGACCTCGATGCTGGCGCCGTCGCTGTTGTCCGTCGCGTCGGCGGCGGACTCGTTCGAGGCGCTGGCGCTCGCGGTGTTCGGCAGCGTGCCGCAGTCCGCGGCGTCCGTGGTGCCGGAGACGGTCACGGACGCGGACGCGCCGGCGGCGAGGTCGCCGAAGCTGCAGGAGAGGACGCCGCTCGTGATCGTGCACGAGGCGGAGTTGTCGGACCAGGCGATGCCGCTGGGCAGCGTGTCCGTCAGGGTGACGTTGCGGGCGATCCCGGCGCCGTCGTTCTTGACGGTGATGGTGTAGCTCGCCGTGTCACCGGCGCTGATGGGGCTGTTGTCCGCCGTCTTGTCAACGTGGATGTCCGGGCACAGGACGGTGACGCTGTCGCTGGCCTGGGCCGTCCCGTCATTGGACGTGGAGGCGTTGCCGGTGTTGTTCACCGTGCCGCAGGTGGCGGCGGTGGTGCCGGAGATGATGTGGACGTGCGTGCTGGCGCCGTTGGCCATCGTGACGCCGCTGGCGCCACCGTAGGAGAGGACGCCGCCCGCGATGGACCAGCCGGTGCTGGAGCTCGCGGCGTCGATGGACCAGGAGAGGCCGGTGTTCGTGGGCAGCGTGTCGCTGACCTTGACGCCGTACGCCGTGCCCGGGCCCTTGCTCGTGAGCGTGAGGACGAAGCCCACCTGGTCACCGGCGGAGACGGACGCCTTGTCCGCCACCTTGGTAAGGCCGATGGACGCCGGGATCACCTGGAAGCACTCGGTGGTGCTGTTGGTGTGCGTGGCGGCGACGTACTTGTTGGAGCCCGAGGTATCCGGCGTGTACTCCGCGCGGAAGCAGTAGGTGCCGGTGGTGTCAGGGGTCACGGCGTCGCTGTCTGCCGCGCCCTGGCTGAGGGTCTTGGTGGCACCCACCTTCGTGCCGCCGGTGGTGCAGTCCGGCGTGCCGCTGGCGCTCGGGCCGCAGACGTAGAAGTCCACGCTGCCGGTGACCGTGCCGTTGTTGCCGGTGGCGGCAACGTGGTCGTAGACGGACTCGCCCTTGTTGATCACGCCCACGGAGCCCAGGTTGGACCCGTTCTGGCGGACGTTGGTGGTGATCGCCGGCGGCTCGCAGGTGTTGAAGGAGCCCAGCGCGAAGTCCTTGAGGATCGCGTCCACGGACTGCGAGGCGCGGGTCTCACCCAGGAAGCCGGAGAAGCAGGGGGGCTCGCTGCCGTACAGGTCGGTCAGGTCGATGCCACCCTCGAAGAACGAGAATGCCGGGATGGTGCCGGCGGGGACGTTGTTCGCCTTGGCGTCGTAGGACCAGGACGGGATGAACGGGCTGGCGTTGGTGGACGCGCAGGCCTGGTCCGTGGCAGGAGACGTGGTGCACTCGTTGCCGGTGGCGATCAGGTGCAGCGTGCCGTTGACGTCGCCGCCGGTGCCCACCCACTCGTACAGCTGGACGAGCGCGGTGCTGCCGCCGTTGGTGAAGTCGGACAGGACGAGCAGGTCGCCCACGGAGTGCTGGCCGCTGAAGCCGCCGGCGTCCGTGCGGGCGATGCCGTTCTTGTAG
>CAIYZX010000309.1 GCA_903930745.1 uncultured Chloroflexota bacterium
AGAGCTCACGGGCGGATGCTGCGGCGTCCGTGGCGGGAGGGATCGGGAAATAGGTGCACTCGGCGAGCACGGCGACCGGATGTCCGAGGAGGGCCACTGCGAGGGCGGCGGTTGCCAGAACCCGGCGGACAGACCCGAGCAGTCTGGCTGCGTCCGCGTGGATCGTGCCCCTGGGTCGTCTGGTCATGATCCCCCTCTCGCTGCCGCTCGACGTCCCGTGCCATCGAACCGCGCAATCGTCGGAGGCACAGACGCCTCCGTCGAGAGCCGTGTGTCGTGTCCCACCGACCGGCCTCGCCCCGGGAACGCCGAAGCCCGGCCGTGGGGCCGGGCTCCGAGCCAGGAACGCGAGAACCAGGGCGCCAGGGAGGGCGCCTGCGGGGACTACCCGTTGACGCGCTCGAACTCCTGCATGAACGCCACCAGGGCGTCAATGCCGGCCTCCGGGAACGCGTTGTAGATGGATGCGCGCATGCCGCCCACGTCGCGATGGCCCTTGAGGCCGTCGAACCCGGCCGCGGTGGCCTCCTTGATGAACTTCTTCTCCAGGTCCTCGGTGGCGAGGCGGAAGGTCACGTTCATCAGCGAGCGGCTGTCCTTCTGGGCCGTGGGGCGCCAGTAGCCGGTGCGGTCCAGCTCGGCGTAGAGCTTGCCGCCCTTGCGCTCGTTCAGCGCCGCGATGCCGTCGAGGCCGCCCTGCGCCAGCGCCCACTTGATGACCAGGCCCAGGACGTACACGCCGAAGGCCGGCGGGGTGTTGTACAGCGAGCCGTTCTCCGCGTGGACGGAGTAGTTGAGCATCGTGTGGAGGCTCTTGGACGAGCGGGCCAACAGATCTTCGCGGATGATCACGAGGGTCACGCCGGACGGGCCGAGGTTCTTCTGGGCGCCGGCGTAGATCAGGCCGTGCTTGGCCACGTCGATGGGGCCGGAGAAGATGTCAGACGAGGCGTCCGACACGAGCGGCACGCCATCCGGGACCTGCGGCAGCTGATGCCACTCGGTGCCCTCGATCGTGTTGTTGGACGTCATGTGGACGTACGCGGCGTCCTCGGTGAAGGAGAGCTCGGCGTCAGTGGGGATCCGGTTGTAGCCGGTGTCCGCGGTGGAGCCGGTCTCGCGCGTGGCGCCAACGCGCTTGGCCTCCTTGAGGGCCTTGGTGGCCCAGGAGCCGGTCATGATGTAGTCCGCGGTCCGGCCCTCGGTGAGGAGGTTCATCGGGACCATGGAGAACTGCGTGGTGGCGCCGCCCTGCAGGAACAGGACCTTGTAGTTGTCCGGGACGCCGGCCAGGGTCCGGATGTTCGCCTCGGCGGCGTTGATGATCGCCTCGAACGGCGCGGAGCGGTGGCTGATCTCCATGACGGACATGCCCACGCCCGGGAGCGCGATGAGGTCGCGCTGGACCTCCTCGAGCACGGGGAGCGGCAGGACGGCGGGGCCGGCGGAGAAGTTGTAGATGCGGTCGGTCACGGGGTTCGGGTCTCCCTGGTGGCTGGCGGTTCGGCCGGCGGTTCGGACGCGGATGTCGAAGTCGAGGTTGGGGCCGGAGTCGGGCTAGATCGCGACCAGCGCGACGCTGATGATGTTCGCATCCGCGTGGCTGATCTCGTCGAGCTGCTCCGCGGTGGGCGCGTGGTCCACGTTGATCCGCGCCACGGCGGCATGGGCGCCCTCGAAGACGATGTTCTCCGTCTCCTGCGCGTTGATCCCGTCCTGGCCCAGCACCTTGAAGACGCCCGCGAGCACGCCCGGCCTGTCCTTGTGGCGGACGACCAGCGTGTGGGTGGCGGGGGACTGCTTCGCCAGGTTGACCACGTTCGGGACGCGGCCGGTCTCGCTGAACGAGCGGACGATCCGCACCGTCTCCGCGGCGATGGCCTCCTGCGCCTGGTCCGTGGACGCGCCGATGTGGTGCGTGCCGTAGACCACGCCCTTGCCGGCGTCCTTCGCGAGGGCGAA
>CAIYZX010000310.1 GCA_903930745.1 uncultured Chloroflexota bacterium
CCGTGTGCCTCGGCGAGCGAGCGCGGCAGGCGCACGAGGTCCGGGTTCGCGTAGGCGTCGCCCGTGGTCATCGGCGGCGGCTCGATGGCATCCCGCAGCCCTTCTGCGCCGGCCGCGATCTGGCCCGCAAAGACCAGGTAGGGGTTTGACTCTGCCGCCGCGTCGCGCTGCTCGAAACGGGTTGAGCCGGGTGAGCCCGTGATCGCCCGAATGGCGAGCGTGCGGTTGTCCATGCCCCAGCACAGGACGGTCGGGCAGAAGGAGTAATCGTTGCGCCGGTGATACGCGTTGGGGGACGGGCTCCCGAGGGCGGTGTACTCCGGCATGCGCCGCAGCAGCCCGGCAACGTAGTGGCGGCCTTCATCGGAGAGCTCGTGCCCGCCGCCGTGGAAGATGGAGACATCACCGCGCCACAGGCTCTGGTGCACGTGCATCCCGGACCCGGACTGGTCTGTCCAGGGCTTGGCCATGAACGTGGCCTCAAGACCCGCGCGCCGGGCGAGGGAACGCACAGCCGCCCGCAGGAGGATGGCCCGATCAGCAGAGAGGAGCGCCGGCCCGTGGAGGATGTTGACCTCGAACTGCCCGCCGCTGTACTCCGGGTTTGACGCCTCGATGGTCACATCCATCGGCCGGAGGTTGTTGCGGACCTCCACGAGGAGGTGCTCAAACTCCGCACCCTTGGTGATGGAGTAGTTCTCGATGTCGCTGTAGACGGGCTGCCGAGTTGCGGGGTCCAGCAGGTAGAACTCCAACTCCGCGGCGCAGGAGACACGGAGCCCGTCGTCCGCCAGGCGCCCAAGGATCCGCTTGAGCGTGGAACGCCCACAGAGGGCGGACGGGCTGCCGTCCTGCTCGTGCAGGTCGGCGAAGACGATGGTGGTGTCCGGCTGCCACGGGTTGGGGCGCGCCGCTGCGTTGTCCGGCACCAGGACGAGGTCCGGGCCGGCGGCAAGGGACGCCGGTGCCGAGCCCGCCCATCCGCGGACCGCGTCACCGCGCGGGATGGTGATGGACCGCGAGACGAGGGCATCGGAGCGAACGCGGGCCGTGTGGGCGTGGCCCAGCAGGTCCGTCCAGAGCAGGTCCGTCCAGGTGGTGCTCATGAGGCCTTCCAGTAGCGCTGCAGCTCCCAGTCCGTGACGGCGGCGTCAAACATCGCCTGTTCTGCGCGGAGGAGGGGAGCGGAGTTGAGCGGCAGATCCTCGCCCAGCCAGTGGGCAAGCCAGGCGGCTTCCTCGAGCCTGTCTGCGGAGGCCGCAAGCGAGGCGGGCTCGCTACCGCCCTGGGTGCCATCCATCGCGGCGGCAACGGCGCCGAGCGCCACGGCCACCACGGTCTCCGGACTCGCCTCGGCCGATGCCGCCACGGAGACGGCGGTACCGTCTGCGGTATCGCGGGTGCGCGGCTGGATTGGGCCGGCGCGGAATGCGGTGATGGACGGCGAGAGGAGGCCTCGTGCATCCGCAAGGAGCCCGTCCAGTGAGGCAAGGCCTTCGGCGATGACTTGCGAGCGGGCCAGCTCCACGGTCACGGACCACGCACTGTGGGCCGCGCCGGCGAACGCACGCGTCATGAAGGTGGCGTCCAGGCCTGCCGCCCTCGCCACCTCCTTGAGCGCGCCCTTGGTCACGATGCCGGCGATCCCCGCCTCTGAGGGAGCCATCCAGCCCAGGCCCAGCCGAAAGGCGCCGCCGTCCCCGGTCTCGATGACCTCCACGCGGATCCCGGAGCCCGCAAGCCCGGCGGCGACGTCTGCCAGGACCCGGTCCGCCGTGCCATGGATGAGCCCCAGCTCCACCTGGGCTGGTTGCCCCGGGGTGTGCATGAGACGGCCGCCCACATCGAGGCGGACGCGCCCGAGGCCGGGACGGTCCTGCGTGAGCCGGGCGGCGCGCGCCAGGACGGACCTGGGCGCAACGTCCGTGCTGTGGCCGTGCTCGTCCCGCAGGGCCCCGAAGACATATGCCTCCGCCGGAGCCCAGCCGACGCGCCGGATGGTGTCCGCGGCGGGATGGACATAGAAGTCCGGGTACCCGGTGCTGTAGTTGGAGAACCTGGTCTCCTGCACGAGATCCGCGTGGACGTCACACACCAGCATGCCGTCGCAGAACCCAAGGGGCTTGTCCACGCCGGCGAGGAAGAGGGCCACGGGCACCCGCTTGCCGCGCCACACGCCCAGGCGGTCCGCGAACGAGAGGCGCACCGTGTGCACCTCGCCTGCCGCGGCGGCGCCCCTCAGCCAGTCAAGGCCCTGCGTATCCAAGCCGTCCATCTCCTACAGGTCCGTTCCGCGTGCGCGTCCGGCGCACTAGGTCCGTTCGAACAGTGTTGCGACTCCCTGGCCGCCGCCCACGCAGAGCGCGGCCACGCCGTACCTGCCACCCCGCCTTGCCAGCTCGTGGAGCAGCGTGACTGCGATACGGCTTCCCGAGTTGCCAAGGGCGTGGCCAAGGGCGATTGCGCCACCGTTCACGTTCACCCGGTCCTCGGGGAGCTCCAGCTCGCGCACGCAGGCCACCGCCTGGACCGCGAACGCCTCGTTGATCTCATACAGATCGATGTCCAACGGCGTGAGCCCTGTCCCCTCGAGGAGGCGGCGGATTGCCGGAACCGGACCCAGGGCAAACCGGGCGGGCGCAATCCCAACCGCCGCGGTCCGGACCACGCGGGCCAGGGGGACCATCCCCTGGTCCGCTGCCCAGGACGCATCGGCGAGCACGAGAGCGCTGGCGCCGTCGTTGATTGGCGAGGCGTTGCCGGCCGTGATGTCCGGGGCGGCCGGGTGAACGGAGCGCAGGCCTGCCAGGCGATCCATCGTGGTGTCAGGGCGAAGGCTCTCGTCGCGCGTCACCGCAGGATCCGAGGCCCGGGGTCCGGGCACGGCGATCACCTCGTCGTGGAACCTGCCCTCGTCCCATGCAGCTGCCGCCCGCGCGTGGCTCCGCATCGCCCAGGCATTCGCGCTCTCGCGCGAGATGCCGAGATCCGTCCCGGTGAGCTGCGCACCCTCCGGCATGTCGATCATCGTTCCATCCGCCTCAAGCGCCGGGTGCTGGGGTCCGCCGCCGCCGCTCCAGATGGCATCGCGCGCCACCAGCGGACCCACGTAGCGCGGGTTCGCAAGCTTCAGGATGGGCCAGGTGGAGCGGCTCATCGTCTCCAC
>CAIYZX010000311.1 GCA_903930745.1 uncultured Chloroflexota bacterium
ACGCCGGTCACCAGACCCCCGGCCACCAAGGAGGCCCGCCGAATGTCCGACGAGCAGGAGCTCGATCTCGCCAGCCTGAACGACGAGGAGCTCGTCGAGCAGATGCACAACGACCTGTACGACGGCCTCGCGGACGAGATCGCGCAGGGCACGAACATCCTGCTGGAGCGCGGCTGGGGCCCGTCCAAGGTCCTCAACGAGGCCCTGGTCGAGGGCATGCGCATCGTGGGCGTGGACTTCCGCGACGGCATCCTGTTCGTCCCCGAGGTCCTCCTCGCCGCCAACGCGATGAAGAAGGGCATGGGCATCCTTCGCCCGCTGCTCGCCGAGACCGGCGCCAAGCCGATCGGCAAGGTCGTCATCGGCACCGTCAAGGGCGACATCCACGACATCGGCAAGAACCTCGTCGCGATGATGCTCGAGGGCGCCGGCTTCGAGGTCGTGGACCTGGGCATCAACACGGACGCGGACAAGTTCCTTGCCGCGCTCGAGGAGCACCAGCCCAACATCCTGGGCATGTCCGCCCTCCTGACGACCACGATGCCGTACATGAAGACGGTCATCGAGACGCTCAAGGAGAAGGGCCTCCGCGACAAGTACATCGTGATGGTGGGCGGCGCCCCCCTCAACGAGGACTTCGCGAAGGCGATCGGCGCGGACGCGTACTGCCGCGATGCCGCAGTGGCCGCCGAGACGGCCCGCCAGCTCGTCGCCTAGGCCCCCAGGGCACAGGCCACCAACCCCGTCTTTCCTCCTCCACCCGGGACCCGGCACGCAGTACCCGTGCCGGGTCCCGGGCTCCCACCGTTTCGGAGGCCCCGCGTTGGCTCACACCGTCGTCTCGTCGGCGACCCGCACGGTCGTTCTCGGCGATGACCGCCCGTTCGTCATCATCGGCGAGCGCATCAACCCCACCGGCCGCAAGGTCCTCGCCGCCGAGATGGCCGCGGGCGACTTCAGCCGCGTCCAGAGTGACGTCTTCGCCCAGATCGAGGCCGGCGCCCACATGCTGGACGTCAACGCCGGCATCCCGCTGGCGGACGAGCCGGCGATCCTCGCCAAGACCGTGCAGCTGGTCCAGTCGCTGACGGACCTCCCGCTGTCCATCGACTCCTCCATCGTCGAGGCGCTCGAGGCCGGCCTCGCCGTCTACCAGGGGAAGGCGCTCGTGAACTCCGTCACCGGCGAGGAGGAGCGCCTGGAGCGCGTCCTGCCGCTGGTCAAGAGGTACGGCGCGGCCGTGGTTGCCATCTCGAACGACGAGACCGGCATCTCCATGGACCCGGACGTCCGCTTCAACGTCGCCAGGAAGATCGTGGAGCGTGCCGCGGACCACGGCATCCCCCGCGAGGACATCGTGGTGGACCCGCTCGTGATGCCCGTGGGCGCCGTGGCCACCTCCGGCCGCGCCGCGTTCCGGCTCCTGGGCCGGCTCCGGGACGAGCTGGGCGTGAACTCCACCTGCGGCGCGTCCAACGTGAGCTTCGGCCTGCCGAACCGCGAGGGCGTCAACGCCGCGTTCCTCAACATGGCGATCGCCGCGGGTCTCACCTCCGCCATCACGAACCCCATCGCCGAGGGCGTCCGCCACGCGGTCATGGCCTCGGACGTGCTGATGGGCAACGACCAGGACGCGGCCCGCTGGATCCGCCAGTTC
>CAIYZX010000312.1 GCA_903930745.1 uncultured Chloroflexota bacterium
CATCCGCAACATCTGCGTCTCCGCGGCCTACTTCGCGGCAGCGGCGGACCGGCCGATCTCCATGACGGACCTGGTCCGCGGCACGGAGCGCGAGTACCGCAAGCTGGGCCGCCTGGTCACCGAGGCGGAGTTTGGCCGGTACCTCGCGCTGATCGACTCATGACGACCCCGCGCGCCGCCCGCACCGGTCATGCCCCTTGGGGCAGATGTGCCCGCCACCGACCGGCGGGGGATTGCGGACGCAGTGGTCCGTGGGCCATGCTCCACTCGCAACCAGGAGGACACGGCACCGATGCATGACCACGATCGAGACCGCATCGCCCATCCCCGCCCGGCCAACCCGGAGCCGGCGCGGCGCGCGGAACCCGCACGTCCCGTGGCACCCGGCCGGTCACCGGCCCTGACCCACGGTGCCATCCTTGGCCTGCAGCGGGCCGCGGGCAACCAGGGCGTGGTCCAGATGCTGGCCGGCGAGGAGGACCGTTCCCCCGTCCACGACGTGGTGGGCAAGGGCGGCGGATCGCCCCTTGACGCCTCCACGCGGGGCACGATGGAGTCCGCCTTCGGCCGGTCCTTCGGCGATGTCCGCGTGCACACGGACGGCAATGCCTCGAAGTCCGCTGAATCCGTGGGTGCGAACGCGTACACCGTGGGCTCTGACGTGGTCTTCAAGAGCGGCCAGTACAACCCGGCCACGCCCGAGGGCCAGAAGACCATCGCCCACGAGCTGACCCACGTGGTCCAGCAGTCCCAGGGCCCGGTCGCGGGCACGCCGGCCAGTGGCGGCATCGCTGTGAGCAGCCCGTCCGACAGCTTCGAGCAGGCGGCGGAGAGCAACGCCGCGAGCGTCATGTCCTCCGTCCAGCGCCAGGCGGAGGACGAGGAAGAGGAAGCGCAGCAGTCGTAGAGCAGCCGATCCACTCCCGCCGCGCGGCGTCCGAGGGGCGAGCCGAACGCTCGCCCCGGCCATCCGATTCCGCCTCCGCCGCCCCGGACCGGGCGCTCACGCCTGCCGCGCGACCCGGCGCGTGGCCCCTTGACGCCGCCCGTATCACGCACCTGCAGCGGACGATGGGCAATGCCGCCGTTGCCGCTCTGGTGGGGCGCCCGGCGACCGGACCCGTGCAGCCTCGCGCCGTGGTGCAGCGCGCGATCAGCGCCGGCCAGGCAGGCGACGTCGCGCACCGGCTCCTGGAGGCCATGGAGGGCTGGGGCACGGACGAGGACGCCATCTTCGGCGCGCTCTCGGGCCGAACCCGGCTGGATCTTTCCGCGATCACCGAGGCGTACGAGCCCATCTCGATGAACGGGAGCCTGGACGCCGATCTCCGGGACGAGCTGACCGACGGCGAGTACGCCAGGGCACAGACGTTGCTCGCGACCGCCGAGGCGGACCAGCCAGACCTGACGCCAGAGGAGGCGCTCGCGCAGCGAGCGGGCAGGGCCGAGGACGTGGCCGCCCAGCTGGACGAGGCGATGTCCGGCTGGGGCACGGACGAGCAGCAGCTGCTCAACGCGCTCGCCGGCAGGACGCCCTTCCAGGTGGTCGCCATCGCCCGTGCATACAAGGACAGGACCGGCCGTGACCTGCTCGGCGACCTGCGCGACGAGCTGTCCGGTGACCAGCTTGACCAGGCGCTGGGTCTCGCGACCGCCATGTACCGGCAGGGGGACGGGCCGGAGGCCGAGATCGGTCGTCTGCAGCAGGCGCTCAACGCCACGCACGCCACCACCACCCAGTTGCGCATCACCGGCATGTTCGACGCCCCGACCACCGCGGCGCTGACGGCCTTCCAGGCCGCCCACGCTCCCCTGGACGCCACCGGCGTGCTCACCCTGGAGACCTGGCTGGCGCTGGACGCGGCCGCACCCATGATCGCCCGTGGCGGGCGCGTGACCATCACCGGTGGTGCCGAGGGCGATGGTCGCGGGGTTCCCGTTGGCGGGGCGATCCACCCCACGCTGCGCCGCGGCAGCACGGGGCCCGCAGTGGAGGAGCTCCAGCAGAAGCTGGCCACCATCCCGGCCGAGCAGGTGCCAACGCGCGTTGGAGCCGACGGCGACTTCGGACGCAACACGAGATCGGCCGTCCGCGAGTTCCAGGGCTCGCGCACCCCGCCCCTGCCGGTCAACGGCGTTGCGGACAAGGACACCTGGGCGGCCCTGGACGCGGTGGCCGGGCCCGTCACCGTTGGCCGCGAGGAGTTCACATCGTTCGAGCGGGTGGAGGGAACCGAGTACGGGGGGCCCACCAAGTTCACGTGGCGGCTCCACCCGGACCGGATGGAGGTCACCGTCAACATCCGCTGGACGGGGGCGCCCGCGCATCCGATGGTTGCCACCTGGATGCAGCAGATGGCCAGCGCCTGGAACGTCTTCAAGATGGTTGATGACGACCACCCCGGGACAGAGCTTCCACTCCAGTTCGTGGTTGGCTCAGGCAGCCCTGCTGACGCGACGATCCAGGTCACCGTCACCCCGCCAGGCGGCACGCCGGGCCGGTCGAATGCGGGCAACTACCACACCGGCGACACGCGGACCAGCCTCGCGCCACACGAGTTCGGGCACCTCATCGGCCTGCAGGACGAGTACAACACCGGCCCGGAGCAGTACACGATCATCACCGGCGACCAGCCGCCGATCGGCACCCTCGACGCGCCCGTGGTGGGCGGCAGCCCGGTTCCCCCGGAGACCATCGCCGCCGAGATCCGGACGGCGGTGACCAGCAGCCCGGCCGGCCAGCGAGGCGCCAAGGCCCAGCAGGTGGTGGCCACCAAGTACAGCCTCGAGCAGGGCGCGTTCGCGCAGCGCGTTGGCGTGGCGTACGAGCAGGCGAACGCGGGCAACATGATGCGCGAGACCAACGGGGTGGTCGCGGTTGATGCCGCAGCCCACATCGAGGACGACATCGCGGCGAGGATCCCGGGCACGTCGGCACAGGAGACGGACGCCACCACGCCGTTCGGGTATGACAACCGGTCGCTCATGGGGTCGATGGACAGCTTCGACACCCAGATCGGCGAGCACGATCACCCCATCAACGAGCGTCACGTGCGCCACTTCGCCCAGCTGCTGGGTCGCAACCGGCCGGGCAACTGGCGGATCGCCCCGCGGTAGCCGCCATGCACGAGCCCGCGATGGTGGTGTACCAGCGCTC
>CAIYZX010000313.1 GCA_903930745.1 uncultured Chloroflexota bacterium
CCGCTGGCGCGCTGAGTGCGCACCTGCCGGGCCAGTCCGGTGACCGCGGGGCCGTTGGGCGCTATGCTGCCGCGGCTGTCCCGTTCTCTTCCTGGAGGTTGACCACGATGGCCACCGCCGATGCTCGCCGGACCAAGTTCGTCCTCGACGAGGACCGCATCCCGCGGGCCTGGTACAACATCGCGGCGGACCTCCCGGTCCCGGCCGCGCCGCCGCTCCACCCGGGCACCGGCCAGCCGCTGGGTCCCGCGGATCTCGCCCCGCTCTTCCCGATGGCCCTGATCCTCCAGGAGGTCAGCCAGGACCGCGAGGTGGCGATCCCCGAGGCCGTCCGTGACGCGTACCGCCTCTACCGCCCCTCGCCGCTCTTCAGGGCGCATCGCCTGGAGGCCGCGCTGGGAACGCCCGCGCACATCTACTACAAGTACGAGGGCACCAGCCCCGCGGGCAGCCACAAGCCCAACACCGCCATCCCGCAGGCGTACTACAACAAGCAGGAGGGCGTCGCCCGCCTCGCCACCGAGACCGGCGCCGGCCAGTGGGGCAGCTCCCTGGCGTTCGCCGGCGCGCTCTTCGGGCTTGAGGTCAAGGTCTACCAGGTCCGCGCGAGCTACGACCAGAAGCCGTACCGCCGGATGCTTATGGAGAGCTACGGCGCCCAGGTGGTGCCCAGCCCCAGCCCGGACACCAGCTACGGCCGCAGGGTCCTCGAGGAGACGCCGGACACCCCCGGCTCCCTGGGCATCGCCATCACGGAGGCCGTCGAGGACGCCGTGATGCGCGAGGACACCAAGTACGCGCTGGGCTCCGTGCTCAACCACGTGCTGCTCCACCAGACGGTCATCGGCCTCGAGTCCATCGAGCAGATGGCCATGGCGGGCGAGGAGCCGGACGTGATCATCGGCTGCGCCGGTGGCGGCTCCAACTTCGCGGGCATGGCCTTCCCCTGGGTTGGCCGCCAGCTCCGCGGTGAGGGCAAGTACCGGATCATCGCCGCCGAGCCCGAGGCGGCGCCGTCGCTCACCCGCGGCGTCTTCACCTACGACTTCGGCGACACGGGCCGCATGACGCCGCTCGTGAAGATGCACACCCTGGGCTCCCAGTTCATCCCGGAGCCCATCCACGCGGGTGGCCTGCGCTACCACGGCATGGCGCCGATGGTGTCGCACGTCAAGGAGCTGGGCCTCATCGAGGCGCAGAGCGTCCACCAGGTCGCCTGCTTCGACGCCGGCGTCCTGTTCGCCCGCAACGAGGGCATCCTGCCGGCGCCCGAGAGCACGCACGCCATCAAGGTGGCGATCGACGAGGCGCTCGCGGCCAAGGAGTCCGGCGAGTCCAGGGTGATCCTGTTCAACCTCTCCGGGCACGGCCACTTCGACCTGGCCTCGTACGAGCGCTACCTCGCCGGTGGCCTCGAGGACTACGAGTACCCGGCCGAGAAGGTGGCGACGGCCCTGGCCGATCTGCCCACGGTCGGCTGATCGCTCCGAGCCGGCGCGCCGCGCGTCCGGCCCGCGCCGGTCCCCCCAGTCAATGAGGTGATCCAGATGCCAAAGATCGCCTGCCGCAAGTGCGGACGGCAGATCTACAGCGTGGCGCCGGTGGACTCGCTCGTCGCCGATGAGCGACGGTGCAGCCGCTGTGGCGCATCGATGGAGATGGAACGGCGCGTGCTGGAACGCCGGCTGCTGGAGCGACGCGTCAATCCGCCGGACCGGCCCGGACCACCGGGCGAGACGGGGGAGCGCAGGTTGGGGCAGCGCCGGCAGGGTGCACGTCGAACGCGAACCCCGTTCGGCAAGGCGTCGCAAGCCTGACCGTCAGGCTCCGGCCAGTGCCGGCTACTCCGGGCGCGGCGGCTCCACCAGGCGGTGGCGCAGCGCGAATGCCACGGCCTCAAGCTTCGAGTGCACGCGCAGCTTGCCCATGATGTTCTGGACGTGCGTCCGGAGCGTGTTGGGCGTGATGAACAGTCGCTGGCAGATCTCCGGGGTGGAGAGCCCCTCGGTGAGGGCGCGCAGCACCTCGAGCTCACGCGCGGTGAGCGTCTCCATGGGGGGGCGTTCCACGATCCGGTCGCGTGCCTCAGCCACGCGGCGGGCCATCGCCACGATGACGGCTCGCGGCAGGAGCGTGGCTCCCGCATGGGCCGACCGGACCGTCGCCACGACGTCCTCCAGCGCCCTGTCCTTCGTGAGGTACCCGTCAGCGCCCGCCTGGATGGACTCCAGGACGGTCTCGTCATCGTCGATCGCGGTGAGCATGACCACCCGGCAGGACGGCCAGCGCGACTTGATGGACCGGGTGGCCTCCACGCCGGTGCCGTCCGGCAGACGGTAGTCCATGAGGACCACGTCCAGCGGCTCACGGGCAAGGTCTCGCGCCTCGGCGACGGTCCCCGCGATCCCGGCGATCTGGATGTCCGGCTCGGAGGCGAGGATGCGCGCGAGCGACTCCGGGATGAGCCGGTGGTCGTCGACGAGGAGGACGCGGATTGGATGTTGGGCACCACGGGTTGCCGCGGCGCCGCTCCCCGGGTGGTCGGTGGTCGACACGGATGCCTCTTGCATGTCCGCCGGGTGAGACGCGGCCCAGCGGAGATCCACACCAGTCTACCGTGCGTGGTCCTGCTCCCGCGATAATCCGGTCATGACAAACGTGGCAATCCTTGGCCTTGGGCTGATTGGCGGCTCCATCGCACGCTCGCTCCGCGTGTCTGATCCTGACCAGGGGCGATGGCGGATCTCCGCGTGGACGCCCTCCGGTGCCGGTCCTCGCGAGGCGATGGAGGCCGGTTGCGTGGATGCCGCGCCGGCTCGGATCGACGAGGCCATCGCCGGCGCCGACCTCGTGGTCCTGGCCGCGCCACCGCTCGCCTGCGAGCAGCTGGTCGCGCGCCTCGGAGGCGACCTTGCGGCCGCCCTGCAACCGCATGCCACCGTGACGGACGTTGCCTCCACGAAGCTTGCGCTGACCCGGGCCGCCTTGGCGGCGGGCATCCGGTTCGTCGGGGGCCACCCCATGGCGGGGCGCGAGACCAGCGGGTTCGGCGCCGCCATCGACGACCTGTTCGTGGACCGACCGTGGATCGTCACGGAGGCCGTGCACGGGGGTGATGGCGCGCTGGTGGAGGCCGTTGCGCTGGCATGTGACGCACGAGTGGTGGCGCTGGACGCCGCGACCCATGATCGCCTGGTGGCTGCAATCAGCCACGTGCCGCTCCTCGTCTCGGTTGCGCTGGCAGAGACGGTCGCCGGGGCGGGCGACTCGCCCGACCCGGACTGGACGGCGGCGTCGGCGCTCGCGGCGTCCGGCTGGCGCGACACGACGCGTCTCGCGCGCGGTGACGCGACGATGGGCGCGGAGATCGCGGCCTCGAACGCGGCATCCATCGCCGCGGTCCTGCGGTCGTACCGCGGCCGGATCGATGCGCTGCTCGATGTGCTGGAGGCACCGGGCGGGGTGGACGTTGCCGCGCTGCGGGAGCGGCTGCAGCAGGCGAAGGACCGCCTGGAGGGACGACGCTGATGGGCAACCCCGACGAGCAGGTCCTGGTCGTGCCCAGGGCGTCACTTGTTCCCGGCGACGGCTGGCTGGGCGTCCGGCAGGGCGACCTTGGCGAGGCGCTTGCCGTGGTGGCGCGGGACGGCCACTTCATGCGGCGCGGCGATGCCGAGGAGGATCCCGGCCACAAGCAGGTGATCCCGTATCTCGTCCTGCGTGACGGGACTCGCTGGTTCCTCATGCGGCGGACGCGCGCCGGGGGCGATGCGCGGCTGCACGACCTGTACTCCATCGGTGTCGGCGGCCACCTCAACCCGGGCGACGGCGACGTGGCGGGTGGTCTCGTCCGCGAGTGGCGCGAGGAGGTGGAGGCGGCCTTCGTGCCGGACTTCGCGTCCGTGGGCCTGCTCAACGACGATTCGACGGAGGTGGGTGCCGTCCACATCGGGTTCGTCTTCGTGGCCGACGCCGCGGGCCGTAAGGTCGCGATCCGGGAGACGGAGAAGCTGAGTGGATCGTTCGTGGAGACCGTGGAGGTGGAGGCGGTCCGAGATCGCCTGGAGACCTGGAGCCGGCTGGTGTTCGATGCCCTGACCGGGGACTCGACGGAACCCTGACGCCCGCCCGTATACTGCCGCTGACGGTCACGCCCGGCCGTGGACCGGGTCGTGCGTTCCTCGGGGAGGTCTGATGGCCGGCAAGGTCCTCGTCGTCGAGAGCGACGTCAGTGTCCAGCGCCTGTTGCAGCACACCCTCCAGCAGGAGGGGTACGAGGCGCTGCTCGTCGCCGACGGCGCCGACGCCCTGCGGACGTGGCAGCAGGAGAAGCCGATCCTGATCCTGTTGGGCACCGGGCTGTCCGGCATGGACGGTCACGAGGTGGCCGCGCGAATCCGCGCCGCCGAGGGCGCCGCCGGCCACGTGCCGATCATCATGCTCACGGCTGACCGTGACGTGCAGGCGAAGGTCCGCGCGCTGCGGGCTGGCGCAGACGACTTCCTGGTGAAGCCGTTCCATCCCGCCGAGCTGTCCGCGCGCATGAAGAGCCTCATCGCCCGGTTCGCGCCCACGGACATCTCCTCGCGGCCGCCGATGGGACGCGTGCACGCGTACTACGGAGCCAAGGGTGGCGTTGGCACGACCACCATCGCCATCAACACGGCAATCGCGCTCCACGGTCTTGGCCGGCGGGTATGCCTGGTGGACGGAAACCTCCAGTTCGGCGACCACCGCGTCTTCCTTGATCTCGGCCTTGATCGCAAGAGCATCGTTGACGTGCTGAGCGCCCCGTCGATCGACGTGGACCTGCTCCGCAGCCTCGTGGTCACGCACGACAGCGGGGTGGACCTGCTCCTCGCGCCGCCGTCGCCGGAATCCGCGGACCTCGTGTCGTCGGCGCACCTGCACCGCATCCTCGAGACGCTGGCGTCCATGTACGACTACGTGATCGTGGACATCGACAAGCGCCTCGAGGACCGCAACCTCATGGTGTTGGACATTGCCGACACGATCTTCGCGGTCATGACCGCGGACCTCTCGTGCATCAAGAACGTCCGTCTCGTCCTCGACACCATCGGCCACCTGGGCTACGAGCAGTCGAAGCTCAAGCTGGTGCTCAACCGCTCCAACGCCTTCACCGGGATCAACGTGAAGAGCGCGGAGGGTGCCCTGAAGCGGCCGGTGGAGTTCCAGATCGTGAACGAGTACCGGGGAGCCATCTCCGCGCTGAACACCGGCGAGCCGTTCATGGGGCAGAAGGCGGACTCCGTGCTTGGCCGATCCGTGATGGACTTCGCGAAGGCGGTGGACAGGCAGGTCGGCCAGGCTATCGGCCTCGTCGCATCGGGGCCCGGTCGCTAGTCCGGCCGGATCTGCCCGGCGGTGTCCGGGTTCGCGCATAAGTGGCGCATAAGCGGCGGATGAGCCCCGGGTGAGCGCGCGGGACTAGTGTCGGGGCGTGCTTGCCTCACTGCTTTCCGCAACCCTTCACGGACTCACCGGTCGCGTCGTGCGCGTCGAGGTGGACGTCGCGCCCGGACTTCCGGGGTTCACGATCGTCGGCCTGCCGGACGCCTCGCTGTCGGAGGCGCGCGAACGGGTTCGCGGGGCCCTGCGCAACGCGGGCTTCCACCATCCACCCCGGCGGATCACGGTGAACCTCGCTCCGGCCGAGGTGCGCAAGACGGGGGCCTCGCTGGATCTCGCCATCGCACTCGGGATCCTGCTTGGTTCGGAGCAGCTGCGTGCGGGCGCCCTGCGGGTGGGCGTCATCGGGGAGCTGGGCCTGGGCGGAGAGATCCGCCGGGTCCCGGGCCTGCTGCCGATGTGCCTGGCCCTGGTGCGGCGCGGCGTGACGAGCGTCATCGTGCCGGCGGACGGGGCGGCCGAGGCCGGGCTCGCCCCGGGCGCATGCATCATCCCGGTGACCACGCTGGCAGAGGCGGCGGAGGCGCTCCGGGACGGACGGAGCAGGCGCCCCGTCCCGGTACCGCTGCCGAGGGCCGGTGGACCGGCGGCGGAGGGCATTGCGCTCGCGGATGCGGCCCTTCCCGCGGCATCCGCCGTGCCGGTTGCGGACCTGGGGGACGTTCGCGGCCAGGTCGTGGCCCGCCGCGCGCTGGAGATCGCCCTCGCAGGGGAGCACTCCCTGCTCCTGGTGGGTCCTCCCGGAGCCGGCAAGACGCTCCTTGCGCAGACCATTCCGGGCCTGCTCCCGGACCTCGACGACGCATCGGCCCTGGCCGCGACCGTGGTGGCCTCTGCGGCGGGTGATCGGCACATCGCCGCCCTCGTGCGGCGGCCCCCGGTGCGATCGCCGCACCACACGATCAGCTACGCCGGCATGGTTGGCGGCGGCCCCAGGCTCTCTCCGGGAGAGGTGACGATGGCGGACCAGGGCGTGCTCGTTGCGGACGAGCTGCCGGAGTTCGGGCGGGACGTGCTCGAGGCTCTCCGCCAGCCGCTCGAGGAGGGCGTGGTCTCGGTGGTGCGGGTCGGCCGCGCCGCAGTCATGCCCGCGCGGTTCACCTTCGTGGCGGCGATGAACCCGTGCCAGTGCGGGCACCTGGGCTCCGTGGATCGCGCCTGCACCTGCCCGCCCGGCGCCGCGGAGCGGTACCAGCGCCGGATCTCCGGCCCCCTGCAGGACCGGATCGACCTGTGGGTTGGTGTGGACCGGGTGGCCGCGGTGGACCTCGTGGGGGGTCCGCCGGCGGAGAGCTCAGCGATCGTCGCGGCACGGATCGCTGCGGCACGAGACCGGCAGCGGGCCCGGGATGACGGTGCCCCGAATGGGCGGGTGCGCGGCAGGGTCCTGGCCGATCGCTGCCGGATGGACGCCGCCACCGAGCGCCGGGCGGTGGACCTCGCGGACAACGAGCGACTCTCGGGGCGTGGCACGGATCGGCTGCTGCGAGTCGCGCGGACCATCGCGGACCTCGAGGGTTCGGATCGCGTCCGGATCCGCCACGTCGATGAGGCGGCCCACTTCCGGTCCCGGGTGCTGGTCGCCAAGGCCCGGGAGGTGGCGTGATGCTCGGGGTGGGGAGGCGCGGTCCCCTGGGCCGGGACGACCTGGAAGGGGGAGGCGGGCCATCCAGGTCCGTGCAGGAGGAACGCGATGCCTGGATCGTCCTGGCCTCCGTGGAGGGGGTGGGGCCGGTCAGCTTCGAGCGCCTGCTCGGGCGGTTCGGCAGTGCCGCCGAGGTGCTTGGCGCCGTGCTCGGGGCAGGCGGGACAGCGGCGGTCATCGCGGCCACCCGCCCTCCCGATGGTGGAGCCCCATCGCTCACCACGGCGGCGGCAGACGAGCTGCTGGCCCTCGCCCGCGACCCGGGCACGCTCCTTGGGCTCGTGAAGGATGCCGGCGTCCGGGTCCTGACGCTGATGGACTGGAACTACCCGGCCCGCCTGCGCCAGATCTCCCTCCCGCCGCCCTTGCTGTTCGTACGGGGTGATACGGGTTCGCTGGCGCGCTCTGCGGCCGTCGCCATCGTGGGCACGCGTCGCCCCACTGGCGCGGGCCGCCTGCTCGCGGGCCGGATCGGGGAGGCCGTTGCGACGTGTGGGGCCACCGTGGTCTCAGGGCTCGCCCTCGGCGTGGACGGGGCGGCGCACTGGGCCGCCGTGCGGCAGGGCGTGCCCACGGTGGCGGTGATCGGGGGCGGCCACGAGTGTCTCTACCCGTCCGGCCACCGGGGGCTTGCGGACGCCATCCTGCGGGGAGGGGGTGCGATCGTCAGCGAGTATCCGCCGGACAAGATCCCCAACCGGGGCACGTTCCCGAGAAGGAACCGGATCATCAGCGGGCTCGCGGACGCGACGGTGGTGGTGGAGGCGGGGGCCCGAAGCGGTGCGCTGACGACGGCGGCATGGGCGCTGGAGCAGGGCAGGGGACTGCACATCGTGGCGGGGAGGCCGGATGATCCGGCCGTCGCGGGATCGCTCGCGTTCCTGCGCGAGGTGGGCCCCGAGGCGAGGGTGGTGACGGGCATCGCGGACCTCGTGACAGACCTCGGCCTCGGGCTCGCGAGCGCGGACCAGCGGGACCCCGGCCCCGGCGGCGTGCCGGGCGTGTGGGCCCTCGGGGGCCTGGAGCGACGCATCGCCGCAGAGCTCGTGAGCGGGTCCGCGAGCGTGGACCGGCTCGTGGCGCGAACGGGGGCCGCGCCGGCCGCGGTGCTGGGTGCGCTGACCGTGCTGGAGATCCGCGGGTATGTCGTGGAGGTCTTCGGGCGGTACCAGGCGTCCGGCCCGCTCGCAGGGGGCAGCGGCGATCATGCCTCGGCGACGGGTCCGACGGTGGCGCGCGTGCTTGCCGCCAGGAGGACCGGACGGGTGGCCTGAGCCGCCCGGCTCGAGCGCCGCACGGTTGCCCGACCGTGGGCACGGTGTTACCCTCGCCGGGCCCCGGCCCACCCGGTTCCGAGCGCCCCAGCTCATCCGGATCGGCCCCGTGACCCGACGGGCCCGAGGACGCCGGCTGCACGAGGACGACGGTTTGCGGAAGCTGGCGGCAGCCCTGCTGGGCCTCCCCGTCCTGGCCATGACGTACCTGGGCGCGTTCCCTGCCCGTGGGCGTGTCGCGCGCGGGGTCGCGACCATCGCCCCGCTCGTCGTGGTCGTGGGCCTCGGCCTGGCACTTGATGGGGGAGAGATCCGCGGTCCGGCGGGCGCGTCCCGCACCGGGGCGTGGCCCTCTGCGTCTCCATCACAGGGGCTGATCGCAGACCCTGTGAGCGGCGCCATCTCCACCGCTCGGCCAGGCAGCCTGGGCCTGGCCGATGCGATCACCCTCGTCTTCGATCGGCCGATGGATCCGGCATCGGTCATCGCCGGCCTCCGGCTCGTGCCGGACACCGCGGTTGCCTTCGCCTGGTCCGACGACCATCGCACGCTCAGCATCACCCCCGTTGACCGGTGGGTGCCCGGGACGGTGTACGACGTCCAGGTGGCGGCCGACGTCCTCGCTGCCGATGGAGGCCACCTCAGCGCAGCGCTGACCGCGAGGCTGGCCTCCCCGGCGCGCGGCACCGCGATCCTGGCGGCCACACGCATGGTGGGTGGCCGCGCCCGCATCGACACGACGATCTCCATCACCGTGGACCGGCCCGTGACCGGCGCCGCGCTCACCGCGGCACTCCACCTCGAGCCCTCCGTTGCGGGGACCGTCCAGGAGGCCGACCAGGCTGGCACGTTCCTGTTCACGCCCGCTTCGCCACTCCTGCCCGGGGCCACGTACAGGGCCACCCTCACCGGCCTGTCGGATGCGGACGGCATCGCGTTCGAGGATGCCGCCCCGCTGGACTTCGCAACCGTCACCGCGCCGTCCGTCGTCCGGTTCCGTCCGCGCGACGGGCAGAAGGACATCGACCACGCAGCCACGCTGTCCGTCCGTTTCACGCAGCGCATGGACAAGGCGTCCACGGCCAAGGCGTTCTCCGTGACCGCGAACGGAAGGCCGGTGGCCGGCACCGTGGACTGGGCAGAGGCACAGACGGTGCTGGTCTTCACGCCGGACAAGGACCTGCCGTACGCAGCGACCGTCGTGATGACCGTGTCCGCGTCCGCACGCTCCCGTGCGGGGGCGGCCCTGGACGAGACCACCAGCGGCACCTTCAAGGTTGCGGCGAAGCCGGCCGGCGGTGGAACCACGCCCATCGACCACTCCGGCGGCGGTGGAGCGGTGGCCGGCACCTGGGCGTCGGTTGAGCTGTACTACCTCAAGCTCATGAACTGCACGCGCACCGGCGGCTGGGTCACGTCCAAGGGTGCCTGCTCGTCCCCGGGCGGCCGGGACGTGGCCCCGCTCTTCCGTTCCACCGAGATCAGCTCCCGGGTCTCCCGGCCCTATGCCAAGCTGCTGGCCACGCACGGATGGTGCAACCACTTCATCGGCGGCACGCCGGGCGACCGCCTGCGCCGCGCCGGCTTCACCAGCTACCGATGGGCGGAGAACCTGGGCTGCCGGTCCGGGAACCCGTACACCGCCGTGCTGGGCTCCCACCTCTTCTTCCAGCGTGAGAAGCCGTACAACGGCGGGCACTACCGGAACCTGATGAACCCGGCCTACGATCGGGCGGGCATCGGCGTATGGGTGGCGAACGGCAACGTTCGCCTGTGCGTGGACTTCTACCACCCCTGAGGTCACGATGATCCGCAACGTCGTCATCCACGTCTCCAATGAGCAGCCGCTGCTCGCGGACCTCCACGACCTGCCCACGGCCGCCGATGCCGGACTGGTCTGCACGAACCTTCGGACGATGGACGGCAAGCGCCCGATCTTCATCGACCGGTCCGAGTCCTTCTTCTTCTTCCCCTACCTCGTGATCCGCTTCCTGGAGATCCCCCCGAAGGCGCTGGACGAGCACCGGGCCGAGGGCGGCTCGGGTGTGCCGGTGCGTGCCGCAACGGCCGCCGAACCCGCTCCCGTGCCGCCCGCCATGGCGCAGCCGGCGGCGGCCACCCGGGTCACGGAGACCCTTCCCGTCCCGCTCCCGGCACCCGCCGAGGACACGTTCGAGGTGGAGCTGGACGTGGACACGGACTTCCTGCGGCGCGTCCGCGACATCTAGTCGCACGCCCGCCCGAGTCGCCCGGACGCCCGCACGAGACAGGCGGCAGCTGATTGGCGGCGAAGTGGCCGGTGCTACACTCCCGGCCGCCATGCCCAAGCATCTCGTGATCGTCGAGTCTCCCGCCAAGGCGCGGACCATCGAGCGCTACCTCGGCGCCGACTTCCAGGTCCTCGCCTCCTACGGCCATGTCCGCGACCTCCCGGAGAACCCGGGCAAGGGCAAGCTGGGCGTGGACGTGGACCACGACTTCACCCCGGAGTACGTGGTCCCGGACGATCGGCGCCGCCAGGTGGCCGCCATCGAGAAGGCGGCCAAGGGCGCGCTCGACGTCTTCCTTGCCACGGACCTTGACCGGGAGGGCGAGGCGATCGCCTGGCACGTGGCCGAGGCCGCCGGCGTCCCGCACCAGAAGACGCGCCGCGTCACGTTCAACGAGATCACGGAGGGCGCGATCCGCGAGGCGTTCGCCAACCCGCGGGAGATCGACCGGCACCTCGTGGACGCTCAGCAGGCCCGCCGCATCGTGGACCGGCTCGTGGGCTACACCCTCAGCCCGCTACTGTCGCGGAAGGTCCGTGGCGGCCTCTCCGCCGGCCGCGTCCAATCCGTCGCCGTGCGCATGGTCGTGGAGCGCGAGCGCGAGATCCGGGCCTTCACCGCCCGGGAGTACTGGACCCTGGAGGCGCTGCTCGCCACCGCCAGCGGAACCACCTTCGCGGCGGACGTGGTCCGCATCGACGACGCGCCGGTGGAGATCGGTGACGAGGCCACCGCGGAGCGCCATGCCGCCGCCATCCGGCAGCTGCAGCCCGTCGTTGACTCAGTGGTCACGAAGGCCACCAGGCGCACGCCGGCCCCGCCGTTCACCACGAGCACCCTCCAGCAGGAGGCCAGCCGCAAGCTCTCGTTCAACCCGAAGCGCACGATGTCCGTCGCACAGCGGCTCTACGAGGGCGTGGAGACGTCCGAGGGCCACATCGGCCTGATCACCTACATGCGAACGGACTCCACGGCGATCGCGGGCGTCGCGATGGCCGAGGCGCAGACGGTCATCGCGGAGCGCTACGGCGAGCGCTACGGCACCGGCACGGGCCGCGTCTTCAAGACCCGCCAGAAGGGTGCCCAGGAGGCGCACGAGTCCATCCGCCCCACGTCCTTCATGCGTGACCCCGAGTCGCTGCGGAACGTGCTCAAGGGCGAGGAGTTCAAGCTCTACCGGCTCATCTGGCAGCGCGCGATCGCGTCGCAGATGGCGCCCAAGGAGATCGAGACCACCACGGTGGAGCTGGTGGACGGCGCCTACCGCCTCCGCGCCTCCGCCTCGCGCACGCTGTTCGAAGGCTTCTCCGCGGTCTACACGGAGGGCCAGGACGATGCCGCCGAGGAGGCGGAGCGCACCCTGCCGCGGATCGCCGAGGGCGATCGGACGACCGTCGCGGACGTCTCCGCCACCCAGCACTTCACGGAGCCGCCACCCCGCTACACCGAGGCCACGCTCATCAAGGCACTCGAGGAGCACGGCATTGGCCGGCCGTCCACCTACGCCGCCACGATCTCCACGATCGTGGATCGCGGCTACGTGAAACTGGCTGAGCGGCGGCTGCAGCCCGAGGAGATCGGAGAGATCGTCACGGACCTCCTGGTCGCCCACTTCGGCGAGTATGTGGACCTGGAGTTCACGGCTCGCATGGAGGAGGAGCTGGACGAGGTCGCCCGCGGCGAGCGCGCCTGGGTGCCGCTCCTGCGCGAGTTCTTCGGCCCACTCAAGAGTCGCGTGGACGAGAAGCGCAAGGAGCTCAAGCGCAGGGACTTCACCACCGAGGAGACGGACGAGGTCTGCTCCGAGGGCCACGCGATGGTGATCCGCCTCGGCCGGAACGGGAAGTTCCTGGCCTGCTCCACGTACCCGGAGCACAAGGAGACGCGTCCGCTGCCCGGCGAGGAGGGCCCGCGCCTCGAGGGTGAGGGCGAGACGTGCCCGGAGTGCTCCGAGGGGACGCTCGTCACGAAGCGCGGCCGGTTCGGCGCCTTCGTGGGCTGCTCGCGCTACCCGGACTGCACGTTCATCAAGAAGGACGGCCCGCCGCCGCCGGAGCAGCTGCCGTTCAGCGTGGCCTGCCCGAAGAATCTTGACGGTCAGCTCACCGCGCGTCGCGCGAGGCGCACCGGAAACGTCTTCTGGGGGTGTTCCGGCTACCCCAAGTGCGACTTCACCACCAACGACCAGCCCACTGGCGCCATCCACGACGCCCACGAGGACGGGCGTGGCGCCGTGGCGCGCAAGGGCGCGGAGGGGATCTGCCTCTCCTGTGGCGCCTCCGTCGCGATCCCCGAGGGGGACGTGGTGGGGCTGCGCCTGGCCGGTGGTCCGGCGAACCCGGCGGCGCTCGAGCGGCCCGCCCGCGGCACTGGCCGTCGCGGTGGCGCCGCGGCGGGGTCCGCGGGTCGTGGGGCCGCAGGCCGCAAGACCGGCACCCGCGCACCTGCCAGGGGAACGGGCGGCACCCGACGCGCGCGCGGCGCGTGACCGGGGGCCCGCTCCGATGACGGGCTCCGAGGCGCTGCGCCAGTTCATGCGCTCGCTGGAAGCCCGCGACCTCTCGCCCGAGACGCTCCGCTCGTACGAGCGCACCGTCGCCGCCTATCTCGCCTGGCTGGAGTCCAACGGCGCGCCCTGGACCGCGCCCGGCAAGACAGTCCTGCGGGCCTACATGGCCGACCTCTCGACCGGACACGCCCGGACGTCCGTGGTCCAGCGCATGGCGGCCCTCCGCTCGTTCCACCGCTACTGCGCCCGCGCCGGGCTGACCGCCGGCGATCCGTGGGGTGCCATCGCAACACCGCGCCTGCCCCGACGCCTCCCGAAGGTGTTGGAGGTGTCCCAGGTGGAGGCGTTGCTCGAGGTTGTCGATGACGACCTGGCGGCCGCCGCCGCCGGCGAGGGGGCCACCGCCCGCCGTGACCCGGAGCTCGCCGTTGCCATCGCGCTGCGCGACCGGGCGATCGTGGAGACCGCCTACGCCGCCGGCCTGCGGATCAGCGAGCTTGCCGCCGCGGACCTCGGCTCCCTGGACGTTCGCAAGGGACAGGTCCGGGTGCTGGGCAAGGGCCGCAAGGAGCGCATCGGCCTCCTGGGGCGCCCGGCCCGCGAGGCCCTGGCGGAGTACCTGGCCGAAGGCCGCCCGGTCCTGGCGCGCCGCGCCGCAGCGGCCGATGACCCCACGCCGGCCGTCTTCCTGAACCACCTCGGCGGTCCGCTGGGCGTCCGGGGCCTCCGGCTGCGCCTTGACCGGCTGCGACGGCTCGCGGGCCTGCCCCAGGGCGTCAGCCCCCACACGCTCCGCCACAGCTTCGCCACGCACCTGCTGGAGGGCGGCGCGGACCTGCGCGTGGTCCAGGAGCTGCTGGGCCACGAGAGCCTGGCCACCACCCAGGTCTACACCCACGTCTCGCCGGCCCGGCTGCGCGAGGCCTACCGCCAGGCGCATCCGCGGGCGAGGGCAACCTGATGGACGACGCCACCGCCATCGAGACCGAGACCGCCCTGGACGCCGAGCAGGTAGCCAGGTCCGCGAGCACGTCGCGCTCCGCGATCGCCCGTGCCGGGCTCATCGTGACCGGCCTCTTCCTGCTGTCGCGCGTGCTTGGATACGTCCGGACCATCGTCATCGCCGGTGCCGTTCCGGACGTTGGCCAGCTTGGCCCGTTCTTCGCCGCCTTCCGCATCCCGGACTTCCTCTTCCAGCTGGTCGCAGCGGGCGCGCTCTCGTCCGCGCTGATCCCGGTCGTCGCGGGCCTGTTCGCCACGGACCAGGAGGCCCGCGCATGGCGGGTGGTCTCCACGGTCACCACGCTGATGCTGTCGCTGCTCGTGGCGTTCGCGGCGCTGGTGCTCCTCTTCGCGCCGCAGCTCGTGGCCTTCATCACGCCGGGCTTCGATGCCGCGGAGCTCGCCCAGACCGTGGACCTGACGCGGACGATGGTCCTCTCGCCGCTCTTCCTCGCGGCGGGTGCCGTTGCCACGAGCGCGCTCAACGCCAAGGGCCGGTTCGCCGCGGCCGGCCTGGCACCGCTGGCCTACAACCTCGGCATCATCGTTGGCGCGCTCGTCCTTGTGCCCGCGATCGGCGTCGGGGGGCTCGCGTACGGCGTGGTGCTGGGGGCCGCCGGCCATGTGCTCGTCCAGGTGCCGTCGCTCGTCCGGGTCGGTGCGCGCATCGCCCCGGGAATGGACCTGCGCGACGAGCAGGCACGCCTGGCGCTCGTCCTGATGGTGCCGCGCGCCATCGGCCTCGGGACCACGCAGGTCGTCTTCCTGGTGCTGACGTCGCTTGCCTCAACGCTTGGAGACCAGGCGCTCGCGGTCTTCAACTTCGCGTTCGCCGTGTTGCAGATCCCCATCGGCGTCATCGGCGTGCCCCTGGGGGTTGTGCTGCTTCCCTCGCTGTCGCGCGAGGTGGCCACGGGTGCCACGGACGGGTTCCGCCGCCTCATGGTCCGCGGGCTCTCCATCCTCGCCTACGTGATGGTCGTGATCACCGTCCTCGGCGTGGTGGCATCAGAGGATCTCGTCCGCATCCTGTTCGAGTTCGCCGGCATCGGCGAGGACGCCATCGAGGCCACCGCGCTCCTGCTCGCCGTCTTCCTGGTGGGCCTCACGGCGCACTCCCTCATCGCGGTGCTCGCGCGTGCCTTCTACGCCCTCAGGGACACCCGCACGCCCGTGGTGGCTGCGATCGTCGCCGTGGTGGTCAACGTCGTGGTGGCGAACGCGGTGGTGAGGATCCTCGGCCTTCCGGCGCTCGCGGTGGCGATCGCGGCGGCAGCCTGGATCGAGACACTGACCCTCGTCGTGCTCCTGGAGCGGCGTGTGCCACACCTCGGCTTCGGCCACGTGGCGCTCGTCCTCGCGAAGTCCGCGGTTGCGGCGGGTGCCGGGGGCGCCGTCGCCTTCGGCGTGGCGCAGGTGCTCCTGGGCGCGTGGGGCGAGGATCCCGGCCTCCTCCCGCTCCTGGCCCGCGCGACCGCCGTGACGGTCTCGGGGGGCCTCGTGGTGGTAGTCACCTCGCTCGCGTTGCGGATCGGCGAGCTGGGCACTATCGTCGGGGTCGTGGTGGACATCCTTCGCAGGCGGGCACGGGCATGACGCAGGGCCCTGTCCACGAGGTCGCCGTCGAGCCTTCCGCCGAGGCATGGGACGCCGTCGTGGAGGCGAACCCCCTTGGCTCCTACCTCCAGCTTGACGCCTGGGCGAGGGTCAAGGCCGTCAACGGCTGGACCTCGCGCCGCCTGCTGGACGCCGGACCGGGTCCCGTGGTGGGCGCCCAGGTCCTGCTCCGCCGTCCCGGTCCGTTGCCCTGGGCCTTCGCGTACGCGCCCCGAGGTCCCGTGCTGGAGCACTGGGACGAGGCGTCCGTCCGCCGGTTCACGGAGCTCGCGAAGGCCGGCCTGCGTGGCCCGGCGCGGGCGAGCCACCTGCGGATTGACCCGGAGATCGAGAAGGGCGCTGGCGCCGACGACGGTGGTGCGCTGACGGCAGCGTTGCGGGACGCCGGATGGATTGCGGCACCCCCGATCCAGCCCGTGAGCACCCGGATCATCGATCTCGCCACGGACGAGGACGCCCTGTGGGGCGACCTCCGCAAGAAGTGGCGCCAGTACGTGAACAACGCCCGGCGCGGCGGCGTGCAGATCGTGGACGCAGGCCCGGAGCGGCTGGACGACTTCTACAGGATCTACCAGGAGACGGCCGCCAGGGCGGGCTTCCTGATCCGTGCGCTCTCCGCCTACCGCGACATCTGGGATGCCTATGGGCCCTCCGGGCGTGCGCGCCTGCTCTTCGCCGAGCTGCCGGACGGGACGCCCGCAGCGACGCTCTTCCTGGTGCGGAGCGGGACCCGCGTGGTGGAGCCGTACGGTGGCATGACGGCGGCGGGCGCAGACCTGCGCGCGAACTACCTGCTCAAGTGGGAGGCCATCCGGAGCTCCAGGGAGGCCGGGGCCACCTCGTACGACATGTGGGGCCTGGCGCACCCGGGCATCGCCCACTTCAAGACCGGCTTCGGCGGGCGCGAGATCGGGTACGTAGGCGCCTGGGACCTGGTGCTGGATCCGCTCGGGCGCAAGACGTTCCAGCTGGCGCAGCAGGCACGGGTCCGGCTCGCGCGGCGCCGTCACGGTCTCGCCGGCGGTGGCACCACTGCGGCCGCGTACACCGGGGACGGCGGAGCGGACGGATGACGGGCCCGGCGCTCCCCGTGGCCCGCGACGCGGACGCGGCAGAGCTCGCGCGCTGGGACGCGGACGCCGTGGACACGCCGGGCGGTCACGTGCTGCAGTCGCAGGCATGGGCGGCACACCGCGCGGCGCAGGGCTGGCGTCCCCGCCACCTGGTCATCGGCGAGGTACGGGCGCTCGCGCTGGTGCGGCCCTACCCGCTGGTGCCGGGCAACTCGGCGTACCTGCCGCGCGGCCCCGTGGGGCCCGGCACGCCCTGGCGGACGGACGACGGCACGGGCACGGGCATCGGGGCGGCGCTGGTCGCGGCCACGGACCTCCTGGCGCGGAGCGGCTGCGACGTGATCGCGGCGGACCCGGAGGTTGCCGAGGCGGACCGTGGGTACGAGGTGGCCCTGGAGCGGGCGCGCTTCCACGTGATCCCGGAGATCCAGCCCTCGCGTCACAGGATGGCCCTGGACCTGCCGCCGGGCACGGACGCGGACACGGTGTTCGACGGGGTCGCGAAGGCCACGCGGCAGCGGATCCGGCGCGCGGAACGCGACGGCGTGGTGGTGGTCCGCCACGACCTTCGCGCGGCCGCGGTGGACGCCGACGCCCGCGCCGGATCCGGTCCAGGCTTCGCGCTGCCCGCAGAGGACGCCGCCGTGGCCCTGGAGCGCTTCTACAGCCTCCTGCGCGAGACCGGTGACCGTCGTGGCTTCGGCTTCGCCGGACCGTCTGAGTTCGTCACGTGGTGGAACCGTGCGTTCGCCGCCGGCCACCTGGCCTACCTGGAGGCCCGAGAGCACACCGCGGACGGCGACGTCCTCGGTGGCCTTGTCCTGTACCGGCACGGGCGCCGCCTCTCCACCGCCCATTCCGGTGACCGTGCGGAGCGCCGCCGAGACCACCCGGGCGCCATGCACCTCCTGCGCTGGCGTGCCATCGAGCTCGCCCTGGCCGAGGGATGCACGGAGATGGACCTGGGCGGCGTCGACATCGCCGGAGCGAGACGGCCCCCGGTGGACGGCGAGCCCACGTATGGCCTCTACGAGCACAAGCGCTCCTTCGGGGCCCGCTGGGTCCAGCTGGCGGGGGCACGTGAGATCGTGGTCCGGCCGCTGCGCTACCGCGTTGGGCGCGTGGCCTCAAAGCTGGCCAGGACCGCACGAAGGGCGCCCGGAGGCCGCGCGTGACGGCGGAAGGGCAGGGGAGGGAGCCCGGCCCCGTGGAGCGCCTGGTTGCCGAGGCCTCCGCCCACGAGCCGCTCCCGCTTGCGGAGCTTGAGGCGGAGCTGCGGACGCGGGGCCTGCTGTTGGAGGTGGTGCCGGCGACCGGGCCGGCCGAGCAGCACGCCACCCTCGTGACCGGCCTGGCTGAGGACTCGCGCGCGGTGGGACCGGGCACGCTCTTCGTGGCCGTGCCGGGCTTCCACGTGGACGGCCATGCCTACGTTGGGCACGCCGGTGCCGCCGGTGCCGCCGCAGCGATCGTGGAACGCCCGGTTGCGGGAGCCGGGGTCCGCCAGCTGGTGGTGGGCTCGTCGCGCCAGGCACTGGCGCGCGCCGCCGCCTGGTGGTCCGGAAGCCCCAGCCGCGAGCTTGGCGTGGTGGGCATCACCGGCACGGACGGCAAGACCACCACGTCGTTCCTCGTCGTCGCAGCGCTGGAGGCGGCTGGGATCTCGTCCGGCCTCATCGGCACCGTGGAGACCAAGGTGGGTGGCCAGCGCGAGCGCCACGAGGCGCACGTCACCACGCCAGGGGCACCGGAGCTCCAGGCCACGCTGCGCGCCATGGTCACGGCCGGCAACCAGGCGGCGGTCGTGGAGACCACGTCGCACGCCCTGGAGCTGGAGCGCGTTGCGGGCATCGCCTATGACGCCGCCATCTTCACGAACCTCACGCACGAGCACCTGGATCTCCACGGCACCTTCGAGCGGTACCGCGCCGCCAAGCTCCGCCTCTTCGAGCGGCTCGCCGTCAACGCCGAGAACCCGCGCAAGCTGGTCAACGGCTGGCCCTGGCCGAAGCTCGCGGTGATCAACCGTGAGGATGCGGCGGCTCCGCTGTTCGATGTCGCCGCCCGCGAGGCGAGGGCCGCCGTGATGATGTACGGCACCACGCACGGCGCGGACGTCCGGGCGATCGACGTGGAGGAGGACGCTCGGCGCCTGCGCGTGACCTACGCCGCCCCGTCCGGTCGCGCGAGCCTGGACCTCCGACTCGCCGGCCGCTTCAACGTCTTCAACGCCCTCGCCGTGGTGGCCCTGGGCGAGGGGCTGGGCCTGGATCCTGCGGCCATCCGCGCGGGCCTGGAGGGCGTCACGGGCGTCCCCGGCAGGATGGAGCGCATCGAGCAGGGCCAGCCCTTCGGCATCCTCGTGGACTACGCGCACTCGCCGGCGTCCCTGCAGGGCGTGCTTGACCTGATGGGTCCCGTGGCCGCACGCTCCGGTGGCGGGCTGATCGTGGTCTTCGGGTCCGGCGGCGAGCGGGACACCACAAAGCGGGCCGTGATGGGGAGGATCGCCGGGGAGCGCTGCCGCCTGGTCATCGCCACGGACGAGGACCCGCGGGGCGAGGACCGCCACGCGATCATCGAGGAGATCGTGCAGGGCGCCGAGCAGGCCGGCCGGACGAGGGGAAGGGACGTCCTGGCCATCGCGGACCGGCGCGACGCCATCGCCGCCGCCTTCGAGCGCGCCCGTCCGGGTGACCTCGTGCTGCTTGCCGGCAAGGGCCACGAGCCCACCATCCTGTACGCGGACCGCGCCCTGCCATGGGACGAGGCCACCGTCGCGCGCGAGACGCTCGCCGCGATGGGCTACCGCGACGCCTGAGGAGCACCCGATGCGCGGCTGCCTGTTCACCCTGGCACTCGGTGCCGTGGTCATCTTCCTCGCGCTGACGCTGGGCCTGCCCGCGCTCGCGGAGGGGCTCGTTGGCGGCGCGCTGTCCGCCGCGGGCCTCCAGGCCGATGACACGAGGGTGGACG
>CAIYZX010000314.1 GCA_903930745.1 uncultured Chloroflexota bacterium
GAGACCTGGGAGGAGCTGGAGGCGGCCCAGAAGGCCGGCATCGAGATGGTGTCCGTGCCGCCGGAGATGATGGTCCAGCCCCAGTTCCGCGAGGTGGCCCCCACCATCTTCGCCGTCCCGGGCGTGAACTTCTTCGAGCTTGGCACCCCGGACGACTTCACCCGCTGGGCCTTCAGGATGCTCAAGGCCTCAGCCGATGCCGTCTACTGCTCCGCGGGCCTGCCCACGATCCGCCAGCTGGCCGCCGACAACATCCCGGTGATCAGCCACGTTGGCCTGATCCCGTCGCGCGCAACCTGGACCGGCGGCTTCAAGGCCGTTGGCAAGACCGTCGAGAGCGCGATGGGCGTCTGGCGCGCCACGAAGGCGCTCGAGGAGGCGGGGGCCTTCGGCGCGGAGATCGAGGTGGTCCCGGCCGACGTGACCGCCGAGATCAGCAAGCGCACCTCGCTGTTCATGGTCTCCATGGGCGGCGGCACCGGCGGCGACTGCCAGTACCTCTTCAGCTGCGACATGCTGGGCTACAACACGGGCCACGTGCCGCGCCACGCCAAGGTCTACCGCAACTTCGCGGCCGAGTACGAGCGGCTCCAGGCCGAGCGCATCGCCGCGTACCAGGAGTTCGTCTCGGACGTGCAGTCCGGGGCCTACCCCGAGGAGAAGCACCTCGTGGGCGTGGACAAGGGCGAGCTGCACCGCTTCATCGCGGAGCTTGAGGCGGCCGCGGGCTGACCCCCTGGCCCACGGGCGCCGGAGGGCCGGGCCGGGCGGAGCAGGGTCTTCCTGTCGTCGCACCCTCGAGCCAGTCGCTGGGCGACTCACGCGATGGTCCGACGGGAAGCGACCGCGTGGCGCCCGCCGGTGTGCGGCGATTCGGCCCGTCTCCACGAGGGCGCCGGGCGAAGGGGCCGGCTTCCATCACCGTCCTGGACCCGTGACCAACCGGACTTCGATCGGCCAACCGGCCCGCGGCCTCGTATCCTGTGGACGGTCCCTCGCCGGGCCGTCCACCGTCGCGTTCCACCCCGGAGGCCAGCGTCACCGATGACCCCCTCGACAGACCCCACAGCGAACCAGGGAGCCGGCAGCGTCGTTGGCGGGCTCACCGTGCGGGCCTTCGTGGAGGATCTCGCGTCCGGCGCACCCGCCCCGGGTGGCGGCGCAGCGGCGGCGATCACCGGTGCCACGGCCGCGGGCCTGCTGGCGATGGTGGGCGAGTACTCGCAGGGCCGTCCCAAGTACGACCAGTACGCCCCCACGATCCGGCGCGCGATCCGCGTTGGCCGGCGGGCCGGCACGGAGTTGCTCCGCCTCGCGGACGAGGACGCGCGCGTGTACGCCGCGTTCATGGACGCCTGGCGCGAGTCCAAGGACCTGGAGCCGCTGGAGCGGCGGCGCGTCCGCTCGGATGCCGCGCGTGTGGCCGTGGAGCCGCCGCTGCGGATGCTGGCGGAGTGCCTGGCCGTGGCCCGCGCCGCGGAGCGCCTGGCCGGCCGGTCCAATCCCAACCTTGCCCCGGAGCTCGCGGCCGCATCGCGGACCGTGGAGGCCGCCGCGTACTGCGCCGCGGAGAACGTCTACGTCAACCTGCCCCACGTGATGGACCGGGCCACCGCGTCCGACCTCCGTGAGGAGGCGCGCCAGATGGTCTTCAAGGTGGAGCGCGAGGCC
>CAIYZX010000315.1 GCA_903930745.1 uncultured Chloroflexota bacterium
ACCACGGCGTCCGGGAGCGCGCGCTCCAGCGAGATGACCGTCGTCTCCACGGCGCCGGCGTCCGCCGCTGGACCGAGGGTGGCCAGGAGGTCGCCGAGACGGCTCGGCTCCGCGACGATGCGTGGCTCGGAGACGAACGTGCCCACGCCCTGGTGGCGGACGATCCGCCCGGACCGCTCCAGCTCGTCCAGCGCGCGCCGGACCGAGATGAGGCTCACGTCCGCGAGACGCGCGATCTCGTGGCCGGGCGGCAGCAGATCACCCGGGGCGAGGCCGCGCTCCGCGATCAGCGCCTCCACGAGCTCGATGGTGCGCTCGTAGCGGAGCTGTGGCCGGCCCGTCCCGCGGGCGGCGGCACCGGTGACCGGCACAGGCGAGGACGGCCCTCCGGCGAGTGCCTGCTTCCCCCTGCCAACCGCAAGCCGTGCCATGGGCGCCTAGGCGAGCCCGGCCGCCACGATCGCACGCACCGAGGCGTCGGCGGCCTCCAGGGTGAACGCGATGTCGTCGTCGGAGTGGGCGGTGGACACGAACAGGTTCTCGTCCTGGCTGGGGTGGAAGAGGACGCCGCGGGCCATCATCTCGCGCCACCACGCCGTGAAGACGTCGGGGCGCGCATGGCGCGCGGCATCACGATACGTTCGGATGGGCGCATCCGTGAACCAGATCTGGCCCACCGGGCCAACCCCCTGCACCTCGTGCGCCACGCCGTGGCGGGTGGCGATCTCGCGGTACCCGTCCAGGAGCATCGCGCCGTGGCGGTCCAGCGCCTCGTACGTGCCCGGGCGGGCCAGGATGTCCATCGTGGCCGACACGGCCGCGGTGGCCATGACGTTGGAGTTGTACGTGCCGCTGTGCGAGTAGCGCCCGTCCGCGACGAGCTCCATGATCTCGCGCCGTCCGCCAACGGCCGCCACGGGGAACCCGCCGCCGATGCCCTTGGCCATCGTGGTCAGGTCCGGCAGCACGCCGAAGCGCTCCTGCCCACCGCCGCGGGCGAGGCGGAAGCCCGTGATGACCTCGTCGAAGATGAGGACCGCGCCGTGCTTGGTCGCGAGGTCGCGCATGGCCGCGAGGTACCCGTCCACCGGCATGATGCAGCCGGTGTTGAGCATCATGGGCTCCGTGATGATCGCCGCGATCTCGCCGGCGTTCGCTTCCAGCGCCCGCTCCAGCGCCGCCACGTCGTTCCACTGGGCGATGACCAGGGAGTCGCCCACGTGCGGGGCCATGCCCTTGCCGGCCGGCACCGGGACCGGGGCGTCGTCCGGGCCCGCCAGCTCCAGCTTCGGGTGGTTGGACCAGTACACCGTGTCCATCCAGCCGTGGTACATGCCCTCGAACCGGAGAACCTTGTTGCGGCCGGTGAACGTGCGGGCCAGGCGGACGGCGGTGCCAACTGCCTCCGAGCCGCTGTTCGCGAACCGGACCATGTCCAGGCTGGGGACCGCGGCACACACCTTCTCGGCGGCCTCCGCCTCCAGCTCGTGGGGCAGGCCGAAGACCGTGCCGCGCTCGCTGATGGCGCGGATGACCGCGTCCGTGACCTCGGCGTTGCGGTGCCCCAGGAGCATGGGACCGAGGCCCAGGAGATAGTCCACGTACTCGTGGCCATCCGCGTCCGTCACGCGGGAACCCGTGCCCTGCGCGATGAACGGCGGGTACGGGGCCCAGCCGGCGCGGACGCTGCGGGCGCTGCTGCCCACGCCTGCCGGCAGGACGGCCGAGGCGCGCTCGAACATCCGGCCCGAGATCGGGTTGGTGGGCTGGGCGTCCTGCGTCATCACTGCCTCTCCGCTGTCCTGTGCTGCACTGTTCCGCTGTCTTGCGCTGTGTCGAAGTCTGTATAACGAGTATGATGGGTGCATGATACTCCCCCCGCCGCAGTGTGCGAGGTCATGACCGATCACCCCGGCCCGGGGCCCGGTCCGGTCGCGATCGGCTTGGACCTGGGGACGTCCAGCCTCAAGGGCGTGGCGGTGCTGTCCGATGGATCCGTGGTTGCGCGCGCGTCGGCTGCGTATCCAACGGCCCGGCCGGGGCCGGGCGCTGCAGAGCAGCGGCCGGCGGACTGGCTCGCCGCCGCACGCGCGGTGATCGGTGCCCTTGCAGCGGAGGTCCCCCAGGCGCGCTGGTCCTGCATCGGTCTCTCGGGGATGCTGCCCACGCTGGTGGCGGCCGCTGCCGATGGCACGGCGATCGGCGCTGCGATCACCTGGGAGGACGGGCGCGCAGAGGAGCACGGGCTGCGCCTGCGCGAGGCGGTGGGCGCGGACGCGCTGTACGCGACCACGGGCCAGTGGGTTGACGGCCGGTATCTCCTGCCGGCGATGGCACGTCTCCGCACCACCGGCGACGCCCGGGGCGTCGCTCCACGGGTGCTCGGCGCAAAGGACTGGCTCTTCGAGCGGCTGACCCTCACCCCGGCAACGGATCCGTCAACCGCCGCGGGGTTCGGCTGCTTCAGCCTCGCGACGGGCACGTGGGATCGCGCCATTGTGCACGCCGCCTTCTGGGACGTCCCGGGGGGCCACCCGGACAATGGCGCAGATCGGACGAGCGCCGCAATGCCGGACCTGCCGCCTGTGCGCCCATCCACGCACACCGCCCCGGTCACCGCCGTCGCCGGCGCGCTGCTGGGTCTCCCGGTCGGCCTCCCGGTGGTGCTGGGCGCCGCGGACTCCGTGCTCGCCGCCCGTGGCCTTGGCGTCACGGAGCCCGGCCGGGTCGCGTACGTCGCCGGCACCAGCACGGTGATCCTCGGCATCGCCCCGTCACTCGTGGTGGACCCGGCCCACCGGTTCCTGGTGACACCGCTGGAGCGCCCTGGGCCCGTTGGTCTCGAGATGGACCTCGTGGCCACCGGCAGCGCCGTCGGCTGGCTGGCCGAGCTGCTGGGACTCCCGGCGGGCGACGAGGCGGAGATCTGGCGGATGGCCGGCGAGGTCGCGCCCGGGGCGGACGGGCTCATCCTCCTGCCGTACCTGGGCCACGGGGAGCAGGGAGCGCTCTGGGACCCGACGCTGCGCGGGACGCTGGTGGGCGCGACGCTCTCGCACGGGCGGACGCACCTCGCCCGGGCGCTGCTGGACGGCATCGTCCTGGAGAGCCGGCGGTGCCTCGAGGTGCTGCACGAGACCACCGGGGTCGCCGGCGACATCGTGGTTGCGGGCGCCTCCGCCCACTCGCCGGCGTTCACACGCACCCTTGCGGACGCGACCGGCCGCCGTGTCCGCTGGGTGGACGACCCGGGCCATCCTGCCTCCGCCTGGGGGGCTGCCACGCTCGCCCTCGAGGCCCTGGGCCTCCCGGTCCCCGCCTCTCCGCGGCTCGCGGAGGGCATCGCCCCAGACCCAGGGGCCGCCGGCCCCTGGCGGGCGCTCTGGCATCGCCACGAGCTGGCACGTCTCGCGCTTCCGGCGCCGCGAGCCGCCGTCCCACGCACCGCCGGCGCCACGAACGCAGGGAGCTGACGTCGCAATGTCCACGCTCGCAGAGATCGCCGAGAGCCCGGCGGTCGTCCAGCGACTGCTCGAGGGCGCCGGCCCGGCCGTCGAGGCCGTCGCGGCGAAGGTCCGCGGGCGCGACATCCGCATGGTGCTGATCGCCGCCCGCGGCACCTCGGACCACGCCGCGGTCTACGCCCAATACGTCCTGGGCGGCCGCAACCGCCTCCCCGTGGCGCTGGCGGCCCCGTCGCTCACGAGCCTGTATGCGACGCCGCCCCGCCTGGACACGGCGCTCGTGATCGGCATCTCCCAGTCCGGCCGCTCGCCGGACGTGGTGGCGGTCATCGAGGATGCGCGGCGCCAGGGAGCCCTCACGCTGGCCGTCACCAACGCGCCGTCGTCGGACCTGGCGCTGGCCGCGGAGCACGTGGTGGACCTCGCCGCCGGCCCCGAGGTGGGCGTCGCCGCCACCAAGACGTACGTGGCATCCGTCGCGGTGATCGCGATGCTCTCCGCGGCCCTGCGCGACAGCGACGACGACCGCGCGCAGCTCCGGCGCCTC
>CAIYZX010000316.1 GCA_903930745.1 uncultured Chloroflexota bacterium
AGCAGCGCATTGGCCAGGCGCTCCCAATGGGCAGTCGGCGGAAGCTCGAGCGCGAACACCGCAAGCCAGGCGGTGCTGACGACCACGCACTGCGGCGGCAGCAGGTGCAGCACGAGCCCGATGTTCCACGCCAGCAGCACGACCACCCAGCTTGCGGTTGCCGGCCACGTGGAGCCCCGTCCGCGGCCCAGCACCACGCCGATGGCCGGCATGGCGAGGGCAACCCAGATCGACAGCCCTTGAACGTGCGTCGGAACGACGGCTGCCGTGATCAGGAGGGAGGTGATCGCCGTGAGCACCGACCAGGCGAGCGCCGGGGTCCACGAGGCCGGATCGAGGCCGCTCGATCTCCGGGGATCGGGGTGCTTCGGATGCGACGCGGCCTCGCGTCCCGATGCGCCACCAGGAGCCGCCACCTGGGCGCCGTCGTCATGTCTGCGCCGCAGGCGGCCATCGATGCCGAGCATCAGGATCGCAATCGCCACCATGCGACCGAGATCACCGGCGACCGGTGACCCCCAGGTTGCCAGGCCCGCCGCGACGAGCCCCGCCGGCACCAGCCACATCACGATCGCGGACGCGCGCCAGGCACCCGCCTCCACCATCAGCACCGCGAGCAGAGCGGCTTCAATGAGGGCGATGGCAGGAGCAAGGACCAGGCTGAGCCCGACAACGGCGCCAGCGACCACGGCCGCGACGAGGTGAAGCCTGCCGGGCTGCCGACCTGCAGCCGCGGAAGGCTGACCAGACCCCTGGCGCTTCCTCTCATGAACGTTCGCCATCGGCTATCTCTCCCGGCGCCGATCCTCGAGCCCTTCGGAGGCCTCGCTGATGAGGAAGAAGTATGTCCCTGCGCCAGCCGCGGCGATGAATGCGAGGCATAGCGCCTTGCGACCGACGCTGCGACAGGAAAGTGGAAAACGAGGTCCGCCGGGGCTTCTCGTGCCCGCATGCGGTATCGGATCTTCTTCTAGCAGCTGAGGGATCGTTCTCGGGCTGGGCGGTGTCCACGGTCGGTGTGTTGGGTCACCGCGAATGCAGCCCACGGCAGAGGCAGCGCAGAATGACGATCCCAGAGGAGTGAGCGTCGGGCTCGTACGAACCTGGTGGATGCTCGATCCGCAGCCCCACAGACACGGCCACTGCAAGCCGGGCCGTACGAATGGGGAGCGAGGCGAGATTGAGCGCGCGGCGTTCGTGGTCGCGACCAGGGACCCACCAACGATGAGAATGGCCATTCCGCCAACCCAGACGATGGCGATCACGCAGGGTCCACAATTCCCGCTCGGATCAACCTTCGTCACCGGGCTGTCCCCGGCGTAGGCATACAGGTTCGCCTCGGCGGCACTCGGGTCCGGCTGGAGGAAGCGCCCGGTGAGGGGGCTGTAGTGGCGGGCGTGCATGTACTGCAGGCCGGCCCCGGAGAAGTCGTCCCACTGGACGTCGGAGGCGCCCACGTACAGGAAGCGGAAGCCGAGATCCGGGATGCCGTTGTGGGTCGCGGTGGTGGGCCGGCCCCAGGTGCTGTAGGTGTAGCTGTTGGCCAGGGTGAGGGTGCCGTCGGACTCCATCCTCCACAGGGCCAGCGCGTCGCCGTGCCCATTCCAGGTGGGCAGGTACACCCCGGCCGAGGACTGGCCCGCGGGGATGGTCATCAAGACGACCTGGCCCGCGTCGGTGACGGAGTAGGAGCGCCCGACCGTGCCCGCGACCGACTCCTCGACGATCGCGTCCCCCTGGTAGCGGAGATCCCGGGTGCGGGTGAGGACGCCCGCGGTGTACTCGCGCAGCTGGGTCCGGTGGCCGGCCGCGTCGTAGGCCATCTCGAGGCGGTCGCCGGTGGCGGTCTCGGTGGCCGTGGTGAGCCGGCCCTCGGCGTCGTACTCGTAGGTCCAGCCCGCGAGCGCCGTGGTCCGGCCCGCGCTGTCGTGGTCGACCGTGCCGCAGCCGGTGCAGGCGGTGAGTTGGCCGGCGCCGTCGTAGACGGCGGTGGTGCCGGGGGCGGTGAGCCGGTTGCCGGCGTCGGCGGCGGCGTAGGTGTCCTGCCGCAGCACTCGTGATCGAGCGCGGGCGCTACGGTGGCCCGATGGCGCGCACAGACAGATCCGATGCCGAGCAGACGGATCGACTCCGGCACCACTGATCAAGGGCGCGGTGGATACCACGCGGATCACCGGTTTTCACGAAGCGAGACGAGGACCATCACGACCGCGCCGGCCAACGCAAGTGCCTCAACACGTTCGGCTACGAATCGCACTGGCTCGTCCAGCAACGGGCGGAGGCCATGCGCGGCGATGATCAGCAAGGTGCACACCCCCAGGCCCGCCACTGTCATCACCGCGACACGGGAGCGCCTCGTGTGCCACACAACCCCGGCTGTCGTGACGAACAGGACGCCCATCACGAGAAGCGTCACGGCAAGCAACGTCGTGTCGTTCATCGACAGAATGTCGCGTTGTAGGGGTTCGTGTATCCCATGAGCGCCAGCAGACAGGTGCGCCCTCCCTGCTCGTACTTCTCGAAATGCGTGAGTCCTGTAGGCACCCAAGTCTCGGTCTCGTCGCGGAACCCAAGGTACCTCCAGGAGAAGCGCACCTCACCGGTCTTCGTGTTGTAAGCACCCTCTAGTTGCAGCCGATCCATCGACTCTGTGATGCGCAGTGAGGCGAAGAAGCATGCCACCTGCAGGGCGATCCCCACTGGGGCCCAGCGGGGGTCGTTCGGGATCCGGCCAGCGGCGCGACTGCAGGCGATGTTCATGATGACGGCCTCGGAAAACGTGATATGCGCATCGCCGGGCAAGTGGATCCTTCGCCGGATGGTGACCCAGCTCCCGGGCCGGAGCCCGCTTGGGTCGCTCTTCGTGACCGGGCTGTTCCCCGCGTAGGCGTAGAGGTTGTGTCGAGCCCGCGAGCGCCGTGGTCCGGCCCGCGCTGTCGTGGTCCACCGTGCCGCAGCCGGTGCAGGCGGTGAGCTGGCCGGCGCCGTCGTAGGTGGCGGTGGTGCCGGGGGCGGTGAGCCGGTTGCCGGCGTCGTCGTACTTGTAGGTCTCGTCGCCGGTGGTGGTGGTGCAGGCTGAGCCGGTGTTGCGGGCCCGCAGGCGGTTGAGGCCGTCGTGGCAGTAGCGGCGGTCCGAGCTGGTCGCGCCGTTGCTCTCGACAACCTGGGTATCGTTGCTGCTGATGGACGACTTCGGGTTTGACCCACGTGAAGGGAGAGAGATCGAACGTCAGTTGCGGTCGCCTTCGGATGCGGAACCGGATATCGACGACGACGGCCCAGGCGCAGAAACCGGCGCCCTTGTGCCGCGCCCGCCGGCCTCCCCCGGCGCGACCATGGGGCGACTGATCGCCCCGCCTGATGATGCCTGACAGGAGACCAGCTCACGCCGAGAGCCACTCCCGTAGTACGAGGGCAGTGCACGCCACCAACGCCAGACCGCCTGCGACCAACCAAAGCCACCTTCGGCGGGCCTGAGGCGATCCGCTGCGGCTTGGCCGTACAAGGGTCACAACCAGCGCGACTGTCAGAACAGTGACCGCGAGCACGAGCACGAGCACGAGCACGAGCATCCACGGTGACAGGTGAAGGGATACGTCCATCGTCGCCGATCTCTCCAGCTAGATCCTGCCGACCCAGACCCAGTCGGTTGGCCACTGTCCCGCTGGAAGGGTGCAGATCCCAAACGGCGCAAGCCCAAGTGGCCACGCCAGGAACTGGGTTAGGCGCACTCGATAGAGGCCGACTGCCGGCGGACGGAACTTGATCCCCTTCGTCCAGACTGGCAGGGGAACGACCAGTTCACGTGCGATCGCGAGGTTTGCGTTGCGTCCGCCGATTGAGACTTGAACCTCACCAGCGGCTTGAATGATTGGACCGTGGAAGGACAGTGCGACGACCGAGATCTGGACCATCCGGTTCACGAATTCAGCCCTGATGATCGTGACGCCGCACTTGCCAACGGCGAAGTTCAGCAGTCCGCAAGCGTCCGCCTTCGTCACCGGGCTGTCACCGGCGTAGGCATACAGGTTCGCCTCGGCGGCACTCGGGTCCGGCTGGAGGAAGCGCCCGGTGAGGGGGCTGTAGTGGCGGGCGTGCATGTACAGCAGGCCGGCCCCTGAGACGTCGTCCCACTGGACGTCGGAGGCGCCCACGTACAGGAACCGGAAGCCGAGATCCGGGATGCCGTTGTGCGTGGCGGTGGTGGGCCGGCCCCAGGTGCTGTAGGTGTAGCTGTTGGCCAGGGTGAGGGTGCCGTCGGACTCCATCCTCCACCGGGCCAGCGCGTCGCCGTGGCCGTTCCAGGTGGGCAGGTACACCCCGGCCGAGGACCGGCCCGCGGGGATGGTCATCGAGACGACCTGGCCCGCGTCGGTGACGGAGTAGGAGCGCACGACCGTGCCCGCGACCGACTCCTCGACGATCGCGTCCCCCTGGTAGCGGAGGTCCCGGGTGCGGGTGAGGACGCCCGCGGTGTACTCGCGCAGCTGC
>CAIYZX010000317.1 GCA_903930745.1 uncultured Chloroflexota bacterium
AACCTCGAGATCCGCGACGGCGAGTTCATGGTGCTCGTTGGTCCCTCGGGTTGCGGCAAGACCACCAGCCTGCGCATGATCGCGGGCCTGGAGGAGATCAGCGAGGGCCAGCTGCGCATCGGCGACAAGGTCGTCAACGACGTGGCACCCAAGGATCGCGACATCGCGATGGTCTTCCAGAGCTACGCGCTCTACCCGCACATGACCGTCCGCGACAACCTGGCCTTCGGCCTCAAGCTCCGCAAGGTCGCCAAGGCCGAGCAGGAGCGGCGCATCAACGAGGCGGCCGGGATCCTGCAGCTGGAGACGCTGCTGGACCGCAAGCCCAAGGAGCTCTCCGGCGGCCAGCGCCAGCGCGTGGCCCTGGGCCGCGCCATCGTCCGCGAGCCCGCCGTGTTCCTCATGGACGAGCCGCTCTCCAACCTTGACGCCAAGCTGCGCGTGCAGACCCGCGCCGAGATCGCGCGCCTCCACCAGCGCCTGGGCACCACGATGGTCTACGTCACCCACGACCAGGTCGAGGCGATGACGATGGGCCAGCGGATCTCCGTCATGAGCATGGGCCTCCTCCAGCAGGTGGGCACCCCGCAGGAGCTCTACGACAACCCGCGCAACCGCTTCGTCGCGGGCTTCATCGGCAGCCCGTCCATGAACTTCATCGACATCCCGGTCGCGGACCGCCTGACCAGGGGCAGCGTGAGCTTCCCGGTCCCCGCGGAGTTCGCGGACAGGGTGAAGGCCGCGGGCTCCACGGTGGTCGCGGGCTTCCGCCCGGAGCACCTGGAGCTGGGCGAGGTCGCGGGCGAGTTCGGCACCGTGGCCGGCACCGCGGACGTGGTGGAGTACCTGGGCAACGAGGAGCTCCTGCACGTCTCCCTCGGCGACGGCCAGGGCGAGGTGGTGGCCATCGTGGACTCGTCGTACCGCGTCCGCCCCGGAGACACCGTCTCACTCAAGGTGCCGCTCGCCAAGCTGCACCTGTTCCAGCCCGGCGACGACGGGGACTCCCTGCGCGCCTCCTAGTACGATCCCTCGCGTGCCGGTCCCGCTGCGGGGCCGGTCGCGAGCAGCTCTGAGCCAACCCAGACGGCCGGCCCTCGCGAGAGGCGCCGGCCGTCTGTCGTCCGGCGGCGATCGCCGTCCGGTGATGCAGGAAGACCCGATGCCCAACGAGACCCACCAGTTCGCAGACCGCCCCTTCGGCGACGATCCGCTCGAGGAGCACATCACCGCGTCGGAAGTGGTCCACCGCGGCAGGTACATGGAGTTCCGCGTGGAGACCATCGCGCGGGCGGACGGGACCACCGGCCGGCGCGACGTGGTGGGACACCCGGGCGCCATCGCGGTCCTCGCGCTGGACGCGCAGGGCCGGCTGCTCTTCGTGCGCCAGTGGCGGGTTCCGGCCAACCGGGCGCTGCTGGAGATCCCGGCGGGCACGCTGGACGTGCACGATGGCGTGACCGAGGACCCGGACGTGGCCGCCCGCCGCGAGCTGGAGGAGGAGACGGGCCACCGCGCCGCCACCTGGCGCAAGCTGGCCGCGTTCTGGACGGTGCCGGGCTTCGCGTCCGAGCTGATGCACCTCTACCTCGCCACGGACCTCTCCGGCGCGGACGGCGGTGACGTGCTGGGCCCGGACGAGGACGAGCGCCTTGAGCTGTGCCACCTGGCCATCGACGAGGCGCTGGCCCGCGTGGAGGACGGCACCATCTGCGACGCGAAGTCCATCGTGGGCATCCTGTGGGCGGACAGGCTGCGGAGCAGCGGCTCCCTCTAGGCACCAGGCAACGGGGGTTGGGACGATGACACAGGCTGGAGACGACGTCGCGACGGAGCGGCCGATGCCGGCGTTTGCGCCGGGGGTGCGGGGCTTCCGCGACGAGGACGCGCCCGCGATCCTGGCCGCCATGCTGGCAGCGCAGGACCGCGACGAGTTCGAGGGGCTGGACCGCCACTGGATGGAGGAGTCCGTTGCGCGGATGCGCGAGCAGCCGGGGCTGGTTGCGGTCGCCGAGGACGAGGGCAGGGTCGCGGGCTGGGTGTTCCCGCGCCATGACGATCTCCACGTGGACCTGCCGTTCCGCCGCCGCGGGCACGGCCGACGGCTGATCCAGGCGGGACGCCTGCTCGCCCCGGCCAACGGGTATGACCGGCTGCGCCTGTGGGTCCCCCACCGCCCGGTGGCCGAGGCGTTCGCGCGCGGCGTGGGGCTCAACTACCACTCCTCGCTGTACCGGCTCCAGCTGGACCCGGACGCGGCCGCCGACGTCCCTGCGCCGGTCTTCGAGCCCGCGTGGACCATCCGGTGGCTGATCCCGGGCCAGGACGAGCCCGCGTTCGTGGACCTCGTCAACGAGATCTTCCTGGACCACCCCTCCCCGCTCGTCCTTGATCTTGCGCAGATCCAGGCGGTCCACGCCCGGGCCGGGTTTGACCCCACGTCCATCCTGCTGGTCTCCCCGTCCGACGCTCCGGATGAGCT
>CAIYZX010000318.1 GCA_903930745.1 uncultured Chloroflexota bacterium
CGCTCGCCGATCTGCTCCTGGGACAGGTGGAGGCGGTAGTAGAGCTGCGCGATGCGCACGACCAGCCGGACATCAAGCTGTCCACGACGGCTGGCAGCGAGCACCGGGGCCTCCAACGCTATCTTGCACATTTGAGCAGTCCGCCTGCTCAGGTGTGCAGTTCGGCGCCAGCCTACCACCGCGCGGTACCGGCGTGTCAAGGGGGTAGGCGGACGCCGGGCGTCCAGCGCTCAGCGGAGACCGGGGCTAGCGTGTGCCGCGGACGCGTTCCGTGTGCTTCGGGTGACCCGGAGATGCCTCGATGATCCAGACGGTCCTGCTCACGGGGTCGATGGCATAGAGAATCCTGGCGCCGCCGGTGACCTCGTACTGCCACTGCTCAAGCGTCCGGCCGCCAACCAGCGTGGACGCCTCCGTTCCCCTGAGCCGGTGTTGTCGCTCCGACCGGTTGGCGGGATCACGCTCAAGCTGCTCGAAGGCCGTCCGGGCCGGTCCGGGAACCTGGCTGACCAGCTGTTCCCAGCCCTCGGCGGGACTGGTGCCGGCGAAGCGCAGCGTCCAGCCGTCTCGCGGCGGCGGGGGCGCCACTCGTCCACCGCGCCGGGTTGTCACGACGGAGCTCAGCCGACCGGGCGCGGAACCGTCTCGCCGGTTCCCGGGTGATCGCGGCGCATAGCGGCCGCAAGCCGGGGATCCGCGTGGACGAGCGCCGTGTTCTTCCACTCGTGGAGGAGGGTGGAGACCGGCGAGAGCGTCCCGAGATCGATGGCCGCGGCGGTCGTCGTCACGAACTCCACCGCGAAGAGCTCCCGGTCATCCTCCGGGAGGAACTCGAGCCACGGCAGGACGGCGGGATCCGCCAGCCGCCGAAGCAGGGTGGCCTCGTGGATCACGGACGCCAGGAGACGGGTGAGCACATCGACGCTCTCCACCAGCTCCTCGCGGCGCTCGGCCGTGCCGATGACGAGGTCCGGCCCATCGCGTCGCTGCAGGAGGATGTCAGAGTCCGCGGCCTGGTCCGCGACCCGCTTGGCATCGCGCTGGAACGAGCTCCAGGTGGTGGAGGGGATGGTCTGCGCCGTGATCATGCCTCGAACCATACTTCTGATAAATATCTGAAGTCAAGGGCTTCGGGCGCCGGTCCGGTAGAGTCGGCGGCGATGCGCGTCCTGCTGTCGTCCTGGGGCTCGCGAGGGGACATCGAGCCGCTCGCCGCCCTCGCCCTCCGCCTCCGCGAGCTGGGTGCGGACGTGCGCGCCGCCGTGCCGCCGGACGAGGAGTTCGCGGCGCTTTACGCGCGCGTGGGCGCGGACGTCATCGGGCTTGGGCCCACCACGCGGAGCATCGCCGCGTCCTCGATGTCGCTGGTCGCGGTCCGGCTCCGGTAGGCATCCAAGTCCGCTTCCGCCGACTCCAGGTCCTCCCGGACACCGGCGAGGTAGACGGCGATCCGCTCCTCCGCGTCGTCCACGCCAGGCACGCACGCCGTCAGCAGATGGGCCTGCAGGTCCGCGGCCGTGAAGCGGGGCACGTGGTCAGGCTCCCTTCAGGACCACGAGCGGGCCACCGAGCACGTTCGAGAGGAAGCGCTCGCCGCGCTTCGCCGCGTACTCGGACGTCTCGTACACCACAGGATTGATCTCCCGGCCCAGGGCGTGGGCGGCATCCGCAAGGGACGAGAGGACCGTGAGGACGTCGGGGTCCGTTGCCGTCTCGACCACGAGCAGAAGATCGATGTCGCTGGCGGGGCCGGCGGATCCGGCCGCGAACGAGCCGTAGATCGCGGCGTACGCGATGCCCTGTGCGTCACCGATCGCCCGGACCAGCGCTTCGTTGCCGCCAAGCGTCTTGCCCGCGATGGACCGAAGCTCCGCGAACAGGAAGTGTCGTGCGTTTGCCTGGTAGAGCGGGGGATTGCCGGGGGTCTTGAGGAGGACCTGCTGCTCGACGAGATCGTTCAGGGCCCGGATCACCGTGAGGCGGCCCAGGTCCGGGAGCGCGGAGAGGATCTCGGCCAGTGGCCGGCGGACGTCCGGTGCCAGCAGCAGGACGCCCGCCACGCGCAGCATCGTCCGGTCGCCGAGGATGGAGCGGTCAGGCCGGGCCATGGCAGTCGTCTCCATTGGAGTACCAATACGTGATACTGCAAGTATCACCAATGGATACGGAGTGGTCAAGCGGCAGGAGTGCGGGCCGACGGGCGCGCGAGGGGCGAAATCCTTGACGGTCCACGGCATCGGCAGCACCCTTGCCCTCCCCGCAGAACCGGAGACACCGCACCCCACCGTGGCCACCCAGCCCCCGCTGTCAGACCTGCTCCGCGCGATCCTCGAGGCCCGCGTGCCCTCCGCCGCGCGCGAGACCCCGCTGGACCCGGCGCCGCGCCTCTCCAAGCGGACCGGCTGCGACGTCGTCCTCAAGCGCGAGGACCTCTCCCCGGTCCACTCGTTCAAGCTGCGCGGGGCGTACAACCGGATCGCCCGCCTCTCCGCAGACGAGCGAGCCAGGGGCGTCCTCGCCGCCAGCGCCGGCAACCATGCCCAGGGCGTGGCGTGGGCCGCGCGCGAGCAGGGCGTCTCGGCCGTCATCGTCATGCCGGAGACCACACCCGCCATCAAGGTGGACGCGGTGGCCGCGATGGGCGCGGAGGTCGTGCTCAAGGGGATCACCTTCGGCGACGCCAAGGCCCACGCGGACGAGCTCCTCGCCGCCACCGGCCGGGTCTTCATCCACCCCTTCGACGACCTGGACGTCATCGCGGGCGCCGGCACCGTGGGCGCGGAGATCCTGCACGACGCGCTGGGTGACGTGGACGCCATCTTCGTCCCGGCGGGCGGCGGCGGGCTCCTGGCCGGGGTGGCCGCGTACGTCGCGGCAGTCCGGCCCACCGTCAAGGTCTACGGCGTGGAGCCGGTGGACGCGGATTCCATGGCCCGGAGCCTCGAGGCCGGCGAGCGCGTGATCCTCCCCACCGTTGGCATCTTCGCGGACGGCGTGGCGGTGGCCCAGGTGGGCGAGCACACGTTCGCGATCGCGCGCGAGCACGTGGCGGGCGTCATCCGCGTCTCCAACGACGAGATCGCGGCGGCCACCAAGGACGTCTTCGAGGACGTTCGAGCCGTGGTGGAGCCGGCGGGCGCGCTCGCCGTCGCCGGGCTTCGAAGGTGGGTCCGCGAGTCGGGCGCCTCCGGACTCAGGCTCGCAGCCGTCCTCTCCGGCGCCAACATCAACTTCGACCGGCTGGGCTTCATCGTGGAGCGGGCGGAGCTGGGCGAGCAGCGCGAGGCGCTCCTGGCCGCCACCATCCCCGAGCGCCCCGGCGCCTTCCGCACGTTCTGCGCGCTCCTGGGCCGCCGCACGATCACGGAGTTCAACTACCGCCTGGCGTCCCGCGACGCCGCGCACATCTTCGTGGGCCTCACGGTTCGCGATCCCGCGGACACCGCTGCGCTCGTGGACGCGCTCCGGACCGCGGATCTCCCCGTGGTTGACCTCTCGGACGACGAGACCGCCAAGGTCCACATCCGCCACATGGTGGGCGGCAGGAGCGCCGAGGTCCGCGATGAGCGCCTCGTCCGCGCGGAGTTCCCCGAGCGCCCGGGCGCGCTGCTCGCGTTCCTGGACGCGCTCGCCGGCCGGTGGAACATCTCGCTCTTCCACTACCGCAACCACGGCGCCGATTTCGGGCGTGTCCTGATGGGCTTCGAGGTCCCGGACGCGGAGCTGCCGGCCTTCCGCGGCTTCATCGACGGCCTGGGCTACCCCGCCGCCACCGAGGACGACAACCCGGCGTACGCCCTCTTCCTTCGGTAGGTCCGCGGCTCCGGGTCAGCCGCCCGCCAGGGTGCCGTCTAGGGCTCGAGGGCCGCGTAGACCGCGAGGAGCTGCTCGTCGATGCGCGGGCTGATCGTGCCCCAGGCGCCCGAGAGGAACACGAAGACGAGGTCGTGCGCGGGATCGATCCAGAGCCGCGTGCCGGAGACGCCGCCGTGGCCGAAGGCGCCGGGCGTGGCCGGTGTGGCGGGCCCGGGCTTCCCCCAGCCGATGGCGTAGTGGTCCGCCGCGAGCGGATCCGCCACGGGGGCGAAGAGGGGGATCTGCAGCTCGCGCGTCCAGAGGTCCACGATGGGCCGCCCCAGCAGCCGGACGCCGTCCAGCTCGCCGCCGCGGAGCCAGGCTCGGCCGAAGCGCAGCAGGTCGTGCGCGGTGCTCCACAGGCCGCCGCCCGCGAGGTGGAGCGCGGAGAAGGCACGGACCGCGACGTCATCGGGCACGGCGTCCGCCTCGGGGTTCCGCGTGCCGTCCAGGCTGCCCAGCTTGACCGGGGCGACGCGACCGGCCGCACGGAGGGCGTCCGATGGCTCGAAGGCGGTCTCGTGCATGCCCAGCGGCGCGAGCACGGTCTCCGCGAGGAGCTCCTCGAAGGGCCGGTCCAGCGCGCGGACCAGGGCCTCGGCGAGGAGGTCGAAGGTGAACGAGGTGTAGTGGAACGCGGCCCCGGGCGCCGACTTCTGGCCACTCGCGATGGTGGCCTCCAGCATCTGCTTGCGGCTGCCGCCGCTCATCAGGAGACCTTCGAGGTTGATGTCGTGGAGGCCGGTGGTGTGCGTCAGGACGTGCCAGGCGCTGAAGGGGGCGAGGCCCGCGGCATCGAGCTCCGGGAGCCATCGGTTCAGTGGCTCGACCAGGCTGAAGCGCCCCTCGGACGCCAGCCGCGCCACCATGGTCCCGAAGATGGGCTTGGTGATCGAGGCCAGGAGGCAGACGGCGCCGGCGCCGGGGTTGTCGGTGCCATTGGCCGGCCAGTAGGCGTCCGTGCGGACCTCGCCCTGGGCGCCGCCAACCGCGAGCACGGTGAACGGGATC
>CAIYZX010000319.1 GCA_903930745.1 uncultured Chloroflexota bacterium
GATCTCGACCACCGTCTCGGTGGTGCCCTGGTAGCCGTACGTGTCGGTGCCGCCGGAGGAGAGGACCCGGGTCCGCAGGCGTCCCAGGGCGTCGAGCGTGAAGGTGGCGTCGGTGGCCTCACCGGGCGAGTCGATGCGGGTGAGGCGGTCGAGCGCGTCGTACGTGTACCCGGTGACGTCCGCGCCGCTCTGCGCGTCCCCGGTCAGGTTGCCGTACGGGTCGGCGGTGAAGCTACGGGTGGTGCCGCCGGTCGTGATCGTGGCCGGCTGGTCCACCCGGTCGTACGTGGTGTCGAAGCCGACCCCGCCATCGACCCGCCGGGTGCGGTTGCCGTCGAGGTCGTAGGTTGCGGTCGCGCACGGACACGTGGCAGACTCGCACTTGGCGATGCGGCAGAGTGGTATCAGAAGCCGCGGCAGCGTGGTAGTGTGCAGCCATGGACTACCTGCCGCGTCTCGTGGACCCCCTGCTCGACCGGCTTGCGTCGCAGCTGCCGGCCCTCTCCATCACGGGTCCCCGGGCGACCGGCAAGACGACGACGGCGACACGCCTTGCCGCGTCGATCGTCCGCCTCGATCGCGAGGCGGAGGCCGCCGCCTTCCGGGCCGATCCGGACGCGGCCCTCCGGGGCATGGCCGAGCCGGTGCTCCTCGACGAGTGGCAGGTGGTGCCGGGCGTCCTGGGGGCCGTCAAGCGCGCGGTGGACGCGGACCCGCGGCCCGGCCGGTTCATCGTGACAGGCTCGGCACGCAGTGACCTCGATGGCGAGACCTGGCCGGGAACGGGACGGCTGACCCGCGTGGCGATGACCGGGATGACGGTGCGTGAGCAGCTCCGGCGCCTGCCCGGCACCCCGTTCCTGGACCGCGTCGCCGCCGGCGCCATACCGCAGCCGGCGGCGACGAGCCCGGACCTGCGCGGGTACCTCGAACTCGCGCTGTGCAGCGGCTTCCCGGAGGCCGCCCTCGCGCTTGGGGAGGAGGCCCGGCACCACTGGCTCGAGAGCTACGTGGACCACCTGGTGACCCGCGACGCCGCACAGGTGGAGAGCGGCCGGGACCCGGCTCGCCTGCGCCGCTATCTCGAGGCCTACGCTCTGAACACGGCGGGCGTCGTCGAGGAGCAGACGTTGCTCGGGGCGGCCGGCATCAACCGCCGGACCGCCCAGGCGTACGAGCGGCTCCTCGGCAGCCTCCTCGTGGTGGAGTCCCTGCCCGCCTGGGCATCGAACCGCCTCAAGCGCCTGGTGCTCACGCCCAAGCGGCACCTCGTGGACCCGGCCCTCGTGGTCGGCGTGCTCCGGCTCGACGTGGGGCATGTCCTCCGCGACGGCGACCTGATGGGCCGCCTCCTCGAATCGTTCGTGGTCGCACAGCTGCGCGCCGAGCTCCCGGTTGCACAGACCCGGCCCCGCCTCTTCCACCTCCGCCAGCACCAGGGGAGGATCGAGGTGGATGTCGTGGCCGACCTGGCCGGCGGCGGGATCGTCGGCATCGAGGTCAAGGCGACGGCTGCCCCGGGTCCGTCCGACGCCCGTCACCTCGCCACCCTGCGGGACGCCGAGCCGGAGCGGTTCGTGGCAGGGATCGTGCTGCACACGGGTCCGCGGAGCTTCCCGCTGGGCGAGCGCCTCTGGGCGGCGCCGATCTCGTCACTCTGGGGCCCGGACACGGCCTGACGATGCGGTGAGTTCGGGCGGGGGAACCCCTCTCGCCCCGACCAGACCTCAAGACATGACGAAGCCGGACCCCTGCGGTCCCGCTTTTCTGTTGCCGCATGAGGCCGACCAGGCGAGATCGTGTGCGGCCGCACGCAGCAGTCAAGGTCCCCGCGACGCCGGCGGTCCGTCGGGGACCCGGCCTGCTGGAAGAGCGCACCGTGACACCGTGGTA
>CAIYZX010000320.1 GCA_903930745.1 uncultured Chloroflexota bacterium
GATCTCGACCACCGTCTCGGTGGTGCCCTGGTAGCCGTACGTGTCGGTGCCGCCGGAGGAGAGGACCCGGGTCCGCAGGCGTCCCAGGGCGTCGAGCGTGAAGGTGGCGTCGGTGGCCTCACCGGGCGAGTCGATGCGGGTCAGGCGGTCGAGCGCGTCGTACGTGTACCCGGTGCGTCAGGACTACCGGATCCACATCCCGGCAGAGATGACGGACCGTACGGGGCGGCCCGTCACCGAGGAGCGCGATGTCGAGTTGCGGGAACTCGTCGCCGAGCAGGTTCGCCAGAGCCTGGCCGAGAGGCATCTACCCCTGGAGCCGCTCCAGGTCGTGCGCCTGGATGTGCCGGACGCGCCATCGCCCGAAGGGTTCGATCTCGTCTTCCTGTTCTGCCCGGCAGACGAGGTCGCCGTGGACTGGGTCTACGGCGTCAAGTTCGCTCCTGCCGAACGGGGTGTCGGTGGGATTGCAGGGATCCGGAACCGGTGCCCGGGACATGCCGCCTGAGCACGTACGGCTGAGCGTCGCAGCGCCCCGCCAGGCGTGGCCGTCGATGGTCGCGGGAGAACAGACCTAGGTCAATGCTGACCGCACTGAGTCCGCGACCGCCTGGTCGATCAGCCCCAGGACCTCGAGCACCGCTTCTCGATCCGTTCCGTCAAGCCGGATCGCCAGAGTCGCGAGCAGCCATGTCCCACGCGCGGCACGTGCGCGACATCGAAGCTGGAGCGACGGGTCATCCGGCGAGACACCCACCAGGACCATCCGCAGGAGCTCGACGATCCAAGCCGTCGCGGCCTCCGGGCGACCGTCCACGAGCGCGGCCAACAGGACATCCACGGCAGGCTCGGCGGCTCCGTAGATGGTGCCCTGGGCGAACATCACCCCCTCGAGCCCCCACCACAGGTCCGCCATCTCGTCCGGGTTGTCGCAGCCGATGAACCTGGAGAGCGCCTCGGCCAGCTCGGGTCCGCTCCCCCGCAGGACCTGGACAGACTGCCAGTCGACCGACCGGAGCACGCGATCACTGACGGACATCCCTACCTCCCCCATGTCCCACCGGAGTCGGCGAGGATACCTGGCGGGAACATCGACTCCTGATACTTGGACTGACAGTCAACGCAGACCGGGATTTCCTGCCAAGTTGGGTTGCTCTTCGGACCTCGCCATCCGGACACTCGGCTCATCGGCGATCCAGGAGACGCCGCTTGGGCAACATCCTCGGCATGAAGGGTCCCCGCCTGCGCATGGGTCTGCACGCTCCCATTCTGATCGAGCGTATTCACCCACGCAGCGGGGCCCCGATTCGGTGCGCCGCCCGGCAGGACCTGGGGCTCAGGGTTAGGCACAACTGGAGCCTCGGCTGCCGATGGAGCCTGGGGGCTTCCCGCGCTCGCCGCCCCACCTCCCTTCAGCGAGACCCCGCCCCGGTAGCCCAGGCCACCACCCACCGCTCCGCCGATGAGGCTCCCGGCGAGACCCGCGTAATCCTCCTTCGTCCAGCCACGGTTGCCGCCGATGTGGGTGTCGCCCACCGTCAGGCCATGGTCCGCGATGGTCGACTGCGCCGCGAGGGCCAGCCCGCCGGCGATCAGGCCGGCGCAGACGATCCCAGCGGTGATGGCGCAGGCAGCGCCAACGGCCACGCCGGTCGCGAGGCCGGTGGCCAGCCCTCCAACGAATGCCCGCGTCACGGAACTGCCGTGCCCCGACGGGTCGGCGCAGTACCCATTCCCGCACAGCAGATACGGTCCCGCCGCCGCGGCCACGCCGCCGTGGGCCCTCGTCTCCCGGGCATCGGTGGCGGCCCAGTCCGCGGACGACGGGGCGGCCACGACCGCCGCAGGGGCCACGGCACCCCGTGCCCCCGCACCCGGACCCCGGCGGGCCTCGTAGGCGCTCGAGCCGGTGGTGGCGCCGGTGGACGGCTGCGGCACGGTGGTGCGCGTGTCGGCGCAGACCTCGTCAAGCCGGCGCACGCAGTGCCCCGTGGGATCGGTGAAGGTCGCCGGGTTCCCCTCCGCATACAGGTACCGGTTCATGGACAGCGGGTCCGCCGGCCTGGCCGCCGTAGGTGTCGAGCTGCGTGAAGGCGCCGAGGCCCGGCGCGTAGAAGCGGGCCCCCATCTCGTAGAGCGGGGTGGCGGTGGGACCGACGTCGAGGCGTCCCTGGTAGCGGAAGTGGCCCGAGCCCACCGAGCCCGGC
>CAIYZX010000321.1 GCA_903930745.1 uncultured Chloroflexota bacterium
ACGACGCCCGCGAGGATCGCCGCTGCCGTTGACCCGCCGATGAGCCCCAGGGGGCCAACGGGCACCTGGGCGAAGGCGCCGATGTACGCGACGTGCCCCAGCAGGAACGCCACCAGGCCGCCGATGAAGGAGCCTCCCGGCAGCAGCAGGACGTCACCCGCGAGGGAGCCCACCAGCGCGGCGACGAGGAACGGGCGAACGGCAGTGGCCCACGAGGCCTCGCCGGGCGGGGCCACCAGGGCAACTGCCACCAGGGCAAGGAGCACCGCCGGCTTGGCGACGCGCTCCACGACCCGGGTGCGCGGCGCCCTGTCCGCGTTCCAGACCGCCCACCAGTCCACGGCGGCCGCAACGGCGGCCAAGAGGAGCAGGGGCCAGGCGGACCCGATCACGGCGTGGGATCTCTACGCCTTGCCGCGCGACTCGAGCAGGACCGTGGTGGTCTCGTTGGGGAGGCCGGATGCCGTCACCGACAGCTTGGGCTGGACCGTGGGCGTGGCGCCCATCTCGTGGAGGAACTTCCTCAGCTCCTCCTCGCAGCCCGGGTCATCCTCCAGCAGCGGCATGGGGACCACGATCCTGGGGTCCAGCTGCGCGATCACCGCCGCCGCCTTGGTGGCGGAGAGGGCGCCACCGATGGGCACGCAGGCGATGTCCACGCGCCCGATGTCGCCCAGCTTCTCCTCTGTCAGCTCGTGGCCGATCTCGCCCAGGTGGATCGTGTGGATCCCGTCCAGGTTGGCGACGAACGCGGTCTGCCTGCCGAGCTCCGAGCCCCGGGAGCCATCCCGGTAGGTGCGCACGCCCGTGAGGAGGACGTCATGCACCTCGTACTCGCCCGGGCCGTCCAGGACGAACGCGCTCTCCAGGCTGGTGGGGATCACGGTGCCACCGTCCCGCGACAGCTTGCCGGCGCCCTTCCTGGGCAGCGGTGCGTCGTCCGGGTGGCTGAAGGTGATCACGTCGCCGGTGATGCCGCGGCCCGTGGGGCCAACGATGGCGGGATAGGGGTCATTGACCACAACGGCATCGCGGCCGCGCAGCCGGATGCAGGTCTTGCCGTACCAGGTGAGCTCCATGCCGTGATTCTGACACAGGCCGCTTGCGCGGGGCTGCCGCGAGCCGCACGCCCCGGAAACGGGAAGACCGGAGACGCCTGCCCAATCGGCGCCTCCGGTCTGAGGGAGGGAGGATGGAACCTGAGGGGTTGTTCCACTGCGAACAGTACGGGGGCGAGGTTCATCCCCAACCCAAGGACGATTAAGAAACGCATACCTCCCGGTCGGACACGCCGACGCACCCCGGGGGAGATCGAGCGCCGTGGCACACTGCCTGCCCATGAGCACCCGCCATCCCTCCGCGGCCCGCCCGGCACACCCGGCCCGTCGCCGCACGCCCGTCCTCGCCATCGCCCTCACGGCCGTCCTGGTGGGGCTGGCCGCCTGTGGCGGCAACGGCCCCACGCCCGCGCCGTCCGCGTCCGCCTCCGCGGCGCCCGCCACGCCCGCCGCCACGGATGCGCCCGCGAGCGAGCAGCCCACGAGCGCCGCGTCCGTCTGTGACGACACGGTGGTCGGCGGGCCGGCGGCAACGCTGGACCCGGCGGGGGTCACCGCTGCCACGTACGACAACATCGAGCAGCAGGTGGAGGCCCTCCGCGGCATCTCGCCCACGGCCCCCGTGGCGCGCGGCGTCTTCGACAAGCCGGGCCTGTGCGCCTACCTCCGCACCAGCTTCCGGGAGGACAACCCCGAGACGCTGGTGGCCTCCACGGAGAGGCTGTTCAAGGAGCTGCTCCTGATCCCGGAGGACGCCTCGCTGGAGCAGCTCTACCTGGAGCTCCTGACCAGCCAGGTGGCGGGCCTCTACGACGACACGTCCAAGCACATGTACGTCGTCAGCTCCACGGGCGAGCTTGGCCCGGCGGACGAGATCACCTACGCCCACGAGTTCACCCACGCGCTCCAGGACCAGAAGTTCGTCCTCAAGGGCATCGTTGGGGACGCGACGGACCAGGGCGACCGGACGATGGCCCGCTCCGCGCTGGTGGAGGGCGATGCCACGCTGCTCATGACCCTCTGGGCACAGGGGCACCTCACGCCGGACCAGCTGGGCCAGGTGGCCGGCGCAGCGGACCCGGCAGCCGCCGCGATCCTCGAGAGGATGCCGGCGATCCTGAAGGACCCGCTGCTCTTCCCGTACACGTCCGGGCTCACCGTTGCGCTTGGCGCCTTCCAGGCGAGCGGTGGTTTCGCCGGTGTGGATGCGCTCTACGCGAACCCGCCGGACTCCACGGAGCAGGTGCTGCACGCGGACAAGCTGGCGGCCCGCGAGGCGCCGGTGGGGGTCGCGTTCCCCGACGACCTGGCCGCGCGCCTGGGCGACGGCTGGGCCGTGGAGCAGCAGGACACCATGGGCGAGCTGATGCTGGAGATCGTGCTCCGCGAGGGCGGTGCCACGGCCACGCGGGATGCTGCGGCGGGCTGGGGCGGTGACCGCATCGCGCTGATCACCGGTCCGTCCGGCGAGACCGCGGTGGTCCTGGACACGGCGTGGGACACGGAGGCCGATGCCGCCGAGTACGCCACGGCGCTGGCCCAGACGGTGGCGAAGCTCAACGCCGCGGGGAAGTCGGCGGCGCTGCTCCAGCCGGAGCCGTCGCGCGTGGTGCTGGTGGTGGGGGAGACCGCCGACACGATGGGCCGCGTGGCGAACGTCCTGGGCCTTGCCGGGTAGCGTCAGCCGGGTCTGCGAGCGCCCCTGACCTCGTCTGCGGACGGGGGATCCAGGCGCACCGGCTCACCGCATCGCGGACACGCGCCGCCGAACGGGTCGCCCCCGGAGACCGCGGATGCCGCCGATGCCGCCGCCATCGCCCCGCCACCGGTCCAACCGCAGGCGGCGCAGCTGGCGTCCTGGTCCGCGGCGCGCCCCAGGGGCGGCCACGGATCGTCCGGGTCCTGGTTCACGGTTCGTCCGCCCGGCGCCCGGCCGCCAGGTCTACATGGACTCCGGCGCGGAGATCCCCAGGAGCCCCAGCGCGTTCGCCAGCGTGGTCTTGGTGGCCAGCGCGAGCGCCAGGCGGCGCCCGGACCGCTCCGGCTCCGCCGGCTCCACGACGCGCGCGTCGCGGTAGAAGGCGTGGAACTGCGTGGCAAGCTCCGTGGCGTACGCGGTGACGCCCTGTGTCTCCTCCGCGCGGACCGCGTCCTCCACCACCTCCGGCAGCTTGGAGACCACGCGCACCAGCGCCGCCTCCGGCTCGCCCGCGAGGATGTCGCCCACGCCGTCCGCGGGCACGAGGCCCGCCTCCGCGCCCTTGCGCAGGATGGACGCGATGCGGGCGTGCGCATACTGCACGTAGTAGACCGGGTTCTCGGCGGACTGCTTCTTCGCGAGCTCGATGTCGAAGTCGATCTCCACGTGCGCCGCGCGTGACGCGAAGAACCAGCGGGCGGCGTCCGTGCCCACGGCGTCCAGCAGGTCGTCAAGGGTGACGAACGTGCCGGCGCGCTTGGACATGGAGACCTCCACGCCGTCCGCCACGAACCGGACCCAGCCGATCAGCAGCACCTGGTAGTGGTCCGGGTCATAGCCCATCGCCTGCGCGGCGTTCCTGTTGCGCGCGATCGTGCCGTGGTGGTCCGCGCCCCAGATGTAGATCAGGTGGTCGAAGCCGCGGCTGAACTTCTCCGTGACGTAGCCGATGTCAGCGGCGAAGTAGGTGGGCCGCCCATCGGACTTGTAGATGACGCGGTCCTTGTCGTCGCCGTACGCGGTGGAGCGGAACCAGGTGGCGCCGTCCTGCTCGTAGACCTCGCCCGCGGTGCGCAGGCGGTCCACCGCGCGCTCCACCCAGCCCTCGCTGTGGAGCGAGGCCTCGCTCTTCCAGACGTCGAAGTGGACGCCCAGGCGGGACAGGGATGCCTCGATCAGGCCGCGGACCCGGCGCGAGGCCCAGCCGCCCACGACCACGTCCTCCTCGGCGCCCTCGGCCTGCGCAGCCGCCCAGACGTCGTCCGGCAGCTCCGCCGCGAGGCCCTCGACGTAGGCGCCCTTGTAGCCGTCCTCCGGGACGGCCTCGCCACGGCGCAGCGCCGCAACGGATGCGCCCAGGCGGTTGATCTGCACGCCGGAGTCATTGAAGTAGTACTCGCGCGTGATGGTCTGGCCACCGGCCTCCAGCACGCGGCACAGCAGGTCGCCCACGAAGGCGCCGCGCGCGTTGCCCACGGTGAGCGGGCCCGTGGGGTTCGCGGAGACGAACTCCACGTTCACCTTGCGCGGATTCACGGCGGGGATCCGGCCCCATGTGGCGGGTGAGGCCAGCACGTCGTCCACCACCGCCGCGTACGCCTCGTCCGTCACCCGGACGTTGAGGAACCCGGGCCTCGCCACGTCAGCCGAGGCGATCAGCCCGGCACCCGCCGCGCCGCGGAGCTGGGCCGCGATGGCCTCCGCGATGTCCAGCGGGCTGCG
>CAIYZX010000322.1 GCA_903930745.1 uncultured Chloroflexota bacterium
CACCAGCCGCGATGCGCTGATCGGCAGGTCCGCGGAGGCCATTGGCGTCCTCGACGAGCCGACCGGGATCCTGGCCGAGCGACAGGCGGCGATGGAGACGGCCGGCCGGTGGAGCGGGGACCTGGTGCACCAGTTCGCCGACGGCGAACGCATGGTGGCGAACTCGCGGCTGATCGTCGTTCGCGACGCGTCGAACCAGCCCGTGGGCTCACTGCTCCTGGAAAGCGACGTCACGTGGGAGCGCGGGGTTGCCGAGCGGCTCGCGGGTGCCGCCCGGATGGAGGCCGTGGGACAGCTCGCCGGCGGCATCGCCCACGACTTCAACAACCTGCTGACCGCCATCCTGGGCCACGCGGAGCTCGCCGCCGCCCTGGTGGACCACCCGGACGTTGGGGAGTCCCTTGGCGAGATCACCAAGGCGGGACAGCGGGCGCGGACGCTGACCGCCCAGCTCCTCGCATTCGGGCGTCGTGCCCTGCTCCGCCCGGAGCGGGTGTCGCTCGAAGCGGTGGTGGCGGCGCTGGAGCCCATGCTGCGCGGCTTCGTGGGTGAGGACGTCCGCCTGGTCGTGGAGCTCCAGCCGGCGCCGGCGGTCCGTGTCGACCGGAGCCTGCTGGAACAGTCCATCGTCAACCTCGTTGGCAACGCGCGGGATGCGATGGCCGGTCAGGGCACCATCACGATCACGGTGGGCCCGGGTGACGAGCACACCCCGGGCGACGAGCGCTCGTGGACGATGCTTCGCGTGACGGACACCGGCACCGGCATTCCGCCGGAGGTCCGAGCCAGGATGTTCGAGCCGTTCTTCACCACGAAGGCACCGGGCCAGGGAACGGGGCTTGGTCTCGCGATGGTCCACGCCTTCGCGGACCAGGCCGGTGGACGCGTTGACGTCAGCACCGGCCCCACAATCGGAACATCGATGACCGTGGTGCTCCCGGCCGCCGATGCCGAGGCGACGCCCTTGCTCTCCGAGGTGGTGACACCGGACTCCCGGACGGCGGGGGCCACGGTCCTGGTCGTGGAGGACGAGCAGGTGCTGCGGGCGATCGCCCGCCGCGTGCTCAGCGCCATGGGCTACCGGGTGCTGGTGGCGGCGTCGGGCGAGGATGCGGAGGCGATCGCCGCCGAGCCGGGCGAGTCCATCGACCTGCTCTTCACGGACATCGTCATGCCCGGGATGCACGGGATCACGCTCGCCGAACGGCTGCGCAGGGCACGCCCCGGGCTCCGGGTCCTCGTCACCTCCGGGTACACCAGGGATGACGTCGCCCGCCGCGGCATCACGATGCCGGACCGCCACTTCCTGCCCAAGCCGTACACGCCCTCGATGCTGCAGGCGGCCATCGAGGACGTCTTCGGCCACGACCTCCCCGCCGGAGACTGACCGGCGGCTCTCCGGACACACCTCGATACCCTGTGCCCATGCTCCTGCGTCTCCTTGCCCTCATGCTGCTCCGCGGTGCCGGCTACGGCGCCTTCGGCCCGTTCGCCACGGTGCTGCTCATCAAGGCGGGGCTGCCGGCGGCGCTCGTGGGTCCGCTGGCCGCGGTGGGTGCCATCGTCACGCTGGTGTTCGCGCCCACGTGGGGCCGGCTCGGCGACCGCCACGGCAGACGCCGGATGCTCGTGGTGGCGTACGCGCTGGGGATCCCCTCGGCGGTGGGGCACGCCACGGGGATCCTGCCGGTCATCGTGGCGTCGTATCTCGGCTGGGCGGTGGCGTCGTCCGCGTTCGTGCCGCTCATCGACAGCCTGACCCTGGCACGCCTGGACGGCAGCCGGACGCGGTACGCCCGCGTGCGCATCGGTGCGTCCAGCGGGTACATCATCGCCGCGATGGCGTCGGGGGCCCTGGTCTCCTTCTCGTCGCTCGAGTGGACCGCGCCGGGCATCCTGGGCACGGTCATGTGCGTGGCGGTGGCCATCATCGTGGCCGCCCGCCTCGGCGGCGAGCTGCGGCGCGGCACCGGCATCTCCACCGGCGAGGGACCCGGGATGCTGGCCGGGGTCCGGGCGGGCGTGGCCCGCTACCGCGTCTTCCTGGGCGGCCTCACGCTCGTCTTCGCCGGATCCAGCGCGCCGTCCATCTTCACTGGTCCGCGCGTGGCGGAGATCGGCGGGTCCGGCTGGGAGATCGGCCTCGCCACCGCGGCGGGCACCATCGTGGAGCTCCCCGCGTTCCTGGTGCTCCCGTACCTGCTCCCGCGCCTCGGCAGCCGGAGGATCTTCATGACCGGGTCCATCCTCCTGGCCACGTCCGGCGTCCTCTCGGCCATCGCGCCCACGCCGGTCCTCCTGATCCTCGCCCGGCTGCTGTTCGGCGCCGGCTTCGCCTGGGTGGTGCTGCCGTCGCTCGCCGCCATCCAGTCGTCCGCCTCGCCGATGGAGCAGGCCGGCACCGCGGCGCTCCACTTCGCCTCGCAGTCCGCGGGC
>CAIYZX010000323.1 GCA_903930745.1 uncultured Chloroflexota bacterium
GATGAGCAGCGCCACGCCGGCCCAGGACGTGGGCGACAGGCGCTCGCCCAGGATCCCCACGCCCACGGCCACGGCGATCACGGGGGCCGTGCCGCGGGCCAGCGGGTAGATGACGGAGAGGTCGCCGCGCCGGTAGGCGGCCGCGAGGAAGACGAAGTAGGCCACCTCCACGCAGCTGGACACCAGCGTCACGAGCCAGGCGGCGGGCGGGATCTCCGGCCGGCCCAGGAGCAGCCAGGCCACAGCGATGGGCGGCCCGAAGACCACCGACGCCGCCACCATGCCCGCGGTGGCGGTGCGCAGCGAGTCACCGGCCGTCTTGAGCAGGATGTTCCAGGTGGCGTGCATCACCGCGGACACGGCGATCAGCGCGAGGGCGAGGGGGTCCACCCCGGGAGTCTACGGGTCCCGCAGGCACGGCGACGGCCGGGCGCGGGGCCCGGCCGTCAGGCGCAACTCGAACCTTCTGTCCCCTATCGGGCCACGTCCCTCCGCCGCATCCCGAACGCGCCGAGCGCGACTCCGCCCACGGCGATCGCCGCGCACAGCAGCATCCCGCCGGCATCCCAGGTGCCCACCATCGGCTCGCCCAGGTGCGTCGTGAGCGCCAGGCCCCGCAGCCACTCGGGCAGCGCCAGCGGCGCCCCCACGAGGTCCAGCAGGTACGTGGCAACCACCAGCAGCGCCGCGATCTCCGGGGCCTTGGACGTCCCGAAGAGCCCGCCGATGGCGAAGCCCACGCCCACCACGGCGGCCGAGTAGAGGAACAGCACGGACGTCCCCAGCACGGGCTGCGTCGCGTCCATCCCCGAGGCGCCGCCAACGAGGCCCAGCGCGAAGAACGCCGTGGTCACGAGGGCGGACACCAGGGCCGCGATGCCCCCGGAGACCACCCACCGCCAGCGGGGCAGCGGCGTGGCCAGGACGGTTTCGAGCCGGTCATCGGTCTCGTCCGAGGTCCACTTGGAGACGAACGTGGTGGCCGCGAAGCCGAACGCGATGCTGAGCAGCTGCACGTAGAGCTGCAGCCAGCCGCCGGACGACCCGAGATCGAAGTCCGGGAAGATCGCCTGGAACGTGGAGAGCAGCTTCGGGTCAGACTTGAGCTGCTCCACCATCGTGGCGTTGAGCGAGCTGACCATCGCACCCATGAGCGCGAGGCCCAGGCCCCAGGCGATGGCCCGGGGGGCCATGTCTGCGAAGGCGCGCGCCGTGGGGCCGCGCACACCCAGGGCGATGGACGGCAGCTTCGGCATCTCCAGGCCCGCAGTCACCCCAAGGTCGCGACGGACGAAGAGCAGGATGCCGGCCAGCCGGAAGACGATGCCGATGCCGATGGTGAGCAGCACCGGCGCCCAGTCGTACTGGCCAACGAGCGGGATGTGGTCCTGCGTCCAGCGGAACGGGCTGATGGCCGCCAGCGCGTCCATGCCCTGCAGGCCGTTGGCCAGCCACAGGGTCACCATCAGGAGGCTCGTCACGCCGGCGGCGCCGCCCTTGCCCAGCACGGGCGACAGGAGGAATGCGAACGAGGAGAAGAAGAGCGCGATCGCCCAGATCCAGAGCGCGAAGCCGAAGCCACCGAGCAGCGGGATCGTGTCGCCCAGGTCCGCGTCACCGAAGATCTGCGAGCCGGCGGAGCTTGCCACCGCGAGGACGACGGCCACGATCGTGATCGCCGTGATGTGTGCGAGCAGCTTCTCCAGCGCGATGCGGGCCTTGCCCATGGGCGTGGTGGCCACGATGTCCAGGCTGCCGCGCCGCGCCTCGGCGGCCAGGGTCCCGGCGAGCGCCATGATGGACCAGAGCGTGGTGCCCATCACGAAGATGGCGCCGTACTTCCAGGTCATGTAGCCGCCCAGGGTGCCCAGGCCCACGGGCTTGCCGAACAGGTTGACCATGTTCGCGGGCAGGGCGGCGATGAGCTTGTCCACCTCCAGCCGTGCCTGCGGCGTGGGGAAGACCTGCGGCAGCGCGGCGCCCATCAGCATCGCCATGCCGCCCAGGAGGCCGGCCGCGATGATGATCGAGAGGCGCGAGTCGCGCAGCGTCTTGCCGTAGATGGAGCCGAACCCGTAGAGGCGGGCGCGGAACGGGACGGGTGCGATGGTCCCCGCCGGGCGGGGCGCGCTGCTAGCGGCCATCGGACGCCGCCCCTGCGGCCTCACGCCCGTATTGCGCGAGGAAGGTCTCTTCGAGGCTGGGCTCACGGGAGACGAAGTCGATGAGCTCATACTGGGCGGCTGCGCGGACCACTGGCGTGATGGGTCCGGCGACGCGCATCTTGAGGGTGTGGTCCTCGCTGACGATGTCACTCACGCCCTCGATCGCGGCGAACTCCGCGGACGGGACGGGTCCTGAGAAGCGCAGCTCCACCTGGTGGTGGGCGAGGTCACGCAGACCGCCCACGGTGTCCATCTTCGTGATCCGGCCCTCGCGGATGATCGCCACCCGGCCGCAGGTCTTCTCCACCTCGGAGAGGATGTGGGAGCTCAGGAAGACCGTGGCGCCGTCGCGCACAGCCTCCTTGATGGTCTCGAAGAAGGTCTGCTGCACGAGCGGATCAAGGCCGGACGTGGGCTCGTCCAGGACCAGGAGCTCCGGGCGGTGCTGCAGCGCGGCGATGACGCCCACCTTCTGCTTGTTGCCCTTGGAGTACTCCTTGAAGCGCTTCTTCGCGTCCAGCTCGAACCGGTCGATGAGCGCCTGCTGCCACGCCTTGTCCACGCCGCCGCGCAGGTTCGCGAAGTACTCCAGCGTCTGCCGGCCGGTGAGACGGTCGTACAGGGCGAACTCGCCCGGGATGTAGCCAACGCGCTTGTGGATCGCCACGGGATCGCGGGAGCTCTCGATGCCGAAGACCCGGGCCGTGCCGCTGGTGGGCCGGATGAGATCGAGCATCGTGCGGATCGTGGTGGTCTTGCCGGCGCCGTTGGGCCCCAGGAAGCCGAAGATCTCGCCCGGCTCGACGGTCAGGTTGACCTCGATGATGCCGCGGCTCTTGCCATACGACTTGGTGAGCTGGGCAAGCTCGATGACGGGGGTCATGGTCAGTCCTTTCGGGGCGCGCGGTCCGCAGCGAACTGCGCGATGAGGGCCGGGAACATGTCGTCCAGGGCCTGGTAGAGGCGCTGGGTCTGGCGCAGACGCGCCAGCGATTCGGGCGGCCGGTCCCCCAGTGCACCGATCACCGAGTCGAGAGCCGCGAGCGACGGCCGGTTCGCGCGCTGCTTCGCCTGGATGCTGTGGATGACGGCGTCCTCGGACGTCCGCCAGTACTCCTTCCTGTCTCCCCGCCTGTGGATGCGGACGATGAGCCCGGAGGGCTCCAGCATCCTGACGGCACCGCTGATGGCGCCACGGCTGGCCCCGATGGCCTCTGCCAGCTGCTCCGCCGTCTGCTCCTCCGGGTCGCAGACCAGGAGCCATGCCCAGAGCCTGCCGGCAACCGGCGGGAGGCCCTCGGTGGCGAGGATGGCGGACCAGCGCTCGACGAACTGCTGCTCTTCGGGTCGCATGTACCGAATGTTGGAGCGTTCAGAAGTTTCAGTCAATGCTGAACGTTCGTGCCGGTTCGGGCCGGGTCCCGGTGTGTTCGGGACCTCCGGCAGGGGCGCCTGCCGGGGCGCAGGCTAGGCCTCTGGCCAGCCCCCAAGCTCGGCGAGGGTGGGCGGGTTGGCGCCGGCGCGCTCGCACACGATGGCCGATGCCCGCACCGCGAACCTGGCCGCCTGCAGCACGCGCTCCGTGTCTGCCGCGTCCGCGCGGGTACCACCGCCCTGCACGAAGCAGGCCAGGAAGGCGCCGCCGAACGTGTCGCCCGCGCCCACCGTGTCGGCCACGGTGACCTTCGGCGCCACCACCGGGTGGATCCCACGGCCGGCGAGCACGCGGACCGGGCGCGATCCGTCCGTCATCATCACCACGCGGGGCCCGTGGGCGGCGATCCAGCGCATGGTGTCCTCCAGGTCCGCGCCCGGGCGGAGGTACTCCAGGTCCTCGGCGCTCGCCTTGACGACGTCCGCACGCGCGAAGATGCGGGCCATGCGGGCACGCCACGCGTCGGCGTCCGGGATGATGGACGGGCGCGCGTTCGGGTCCAGCATGAGCAGGACGTGGTCCGGCAGACCCAGCGCCAGCGCCTCGAACGTGGTGGCCATGGGCTCCAGCACGAAGCCCAGCGTGCCGGTGAGCAGCGCCCTCGCGCTGGCCGGCAGGCCGCCCGCGAGCGGACCCGGCAGCACCGCCGGCGCGGACGTCTCGGCCGTGTAGAAGTGGTACGCGGCGGCCCCGTCGGCGCCGATCTCCGCGAGCGCCAGCGTGGTGGGCCTGCTCGTCCGCTGGGCCAGCGACAGGTCCACGGCATCGCCCGTGAGCCCGGCCTCCAGCTCCCTGCCGAACCGGTCGTCCGAGAGCCCGCCGATCCACGAGACGGGCACGCCCAGCCTGCCGATGGCGCGCGCGGAGTTGTACGGGCCACCGCCCGGCACGCCCGTGATGGAGCTGTCCGCGCGGCAGATGAGGTCAACGAGGGCGTCGCCGGCGACGACGATCGCGGGGCTGGCGGTGGTCTGGCTGCTCACGGCGCGGAGTATCGCATTCAGGCGCGGCGCGAGGCCCATGACGCGTGCGACGATGACCGGCATGAGCCCCTCCACCCGCCCCGATCCCGGTCCCCTCCCCGGCCCCTTCACCGGCCCTGACGGCGTCCTGTCGCGTGTGCGCATCGGCGCGTACGCCTGGGCGGAGCATGACGGTCATGTCCTGCTCTCGCGGATGGCCCCGAAGACGAAGGGCGCGGGCTCCTGGGTGATGCCCGGGGGCGGCGTCTCGTTCGGCGAGGACCCGGCGGACGCGGTGTTGCGCGAGCTGGAGGAGGAGACGGGCCTCGAGGGCGAGCTGGGCGAGGTGCTGGGCGTCCGCTCCGCGCTGCTCCAGCCGCACGAGGTGCCCAGCGGCCACCGGATCCACGTCATCGGCATCCTGTACCGGGTCACCATCACCGGCGGCGAGCTCCGCGATGAACAGGGCGGCTCCACGGACCACGCCGAGTGGATCCCGCTGGCGGATCTGCCCACGATCCCGGCGATGTCGCTGCTGGACTGGGCGCGAGGCGTGGTGGGGAGATAAGCCCAGACATCTCAACTTGCCGATTTCGGCTCAGGC
>CAIYZX010000324.1 GCA_903930745.1 uncultured Chloroflexota bacterium
GGCCCCGGGCCAGGGCATCGCCGCCCTCGAACGCGGGGTCCGCAAGGAGCGTGGCCGCATCGGCGCCCAGCCGGAGCAGGTCCGCAAGCACCGGTGTGGCGGACGACGCACCAAGGGCCACGATCTCCACCGTGGTCCCGGGATATCGGCGTCGGAGGTCCAGCGCCACGGCACACGCGGTGGTCTCGGACGGCGCGAGGCGCGGGCGTGCCGCGTCCATCGGCAGGTCCAGGACGCACGCGATCCTCACCGCGGAGCCCGCTCCATCGGCGTCTCGTCCCGCAGTCCCGCCGGACCTAGCGGATGAACCGCATCCCCTCCTCCTGGGGATAGATTGCGCCCCAGTTCATGATCCCGTTGGGATCGAAGGCGGTCTTGAGCTTCTCCAGCATGTAGTAGGCGGAGCCGTGCTCGGCCGTCGTCCACTCGCTGCGGTACTTGCCGATGCCGTGGTGATGGCACATGGACCCGCCCAGGCGGAGCGTCTCCTCCACGATGATCGTCTGGATCGGGTGGTGGTAGACGCGCAGCTCGTCCTCCGGCGCGCAGTTGATCCGGTAGTTGTAGACGAAGTACATGTTGGTGCCGTTGATGTAGCTGTGCGACGAGTGGCCGCCCAGCATCGTCAGGTCGTCCGCCCGCTCAAACTCGCTGCGGACCCTGGCCATGACGTTGCGGTAGATCTGCGGAATGGTCTCCCAGTCCGCGGAGATCTCCGTGGTGAACCCGGCGTGGCTGTCGTTCTCCACCATGCCCGCGAACTCGTCGTCGATGTCCTTCTGCGACCAGTTCAGGTGGGTGAACCAGGAGCGGATCAGCTCCGGGTCAACGGGCTCCAGGATGGCGTCCTGGTGGGCGGCCACGGCCTCCTCGATGCCCTGGCAGGTGGCCTCCACGATGTGCCGGTTGCCCTCGGCCATGAACAGGAGCACGCACTCGCCCCTGTGCCACTGGTAGAAATGCTGGCGGGCGTCCTCCTCGGAGTAGACGCGCGCCACGGACGGCCGATAGCCGTTGACCATCACCTCGCGCAGGACGCGCAGGCCGGCCTCCACGTCCCTGACGAGGTAGCCGTAGAAGCGGTGGTTGTCGCCGAAGTAGCGGAAGAGCTTGACCGTGACCTCGGTGATGTAGCAGAGCGTGCCCTCGTTGCCGATGGCGATGTGCCGGATGTCCGGCCCGCCGGCCCGCCGCGGGACGTTCTTGATCCGCGCGATGTGGCCGTCCGGGAAGACGCACTCGAGGCCCACGACCATGTCCTCGATGCCGCCGTAGAGCGTGGAGAACTGGCCGATGCTCCGCGTCGCGACGAGGCCGCCGAGCTTCGCCACGGGCTTGGACTGGGGCGAGTGGCCGGTGGTGAGGCCCATCGCCCTGGCCTGGTCCTCCAGGTCCTGGAGGCGCACGCCCGCCTGGACGGTGGCCTGCATGTTGTAGGCGTCGATCCTGATGACGCGGTCCAGGTTCTGCGCGTCGATGACGACGGTCAGGTCCTTCCAGTTCTCCAGGCCGCCCTCGGTGGCGGTCTTGCCGGCGCGCGGGATGACGTTGACGCCGTGCTCGTTGCACATGACGAGGAGGGCCGCGACCTGCTCCGCCGATGACGGGTAGACGATGGCCACGGGCATGGGGACGTCCAGGACCCTGCGGGCCTTGGCGAACTTCTTGTAGCGGTCCGCCGCGGCGTCATAGAGGGCGTCCGGGTCCGTGTTGATCTGCGCCGGGGTCAGGATCTCGCCCAGGGTCGCGAGCAGTTCGTGCGCGTTCACGTGTGGCTCCATCCATCGTGGCGGGCCGCGGGTGGTGGGCCGGGACCCAGGGGTGCGCTTGCGCTGGCGCCGGGACTCCGGGCCACGCGTGGGCCGAATTGTAATATCGCCACACGAGGAATTGCTCTGCCGGTCCGCCCCCGCCCGGCAGGCTCGTATCTCACGCACCATCGAGCGAGTCGCTGGGCGACTCACGCGATAGTGACCGGTCCCGCCGGCC
>CAIYZX010000325.1 GCA_903930745.1 uncultured Chloroflexota bacterium
GCGGGCCGCCACGTCGTGGTGAGCGCCGGCGGGACCGCGGAGCCCATCGACCCCGTCCGCTTCATCGGCAACCGCAGCACCGGGAAGATGGGCGTGGCCATCGCGGAGGCAGCCCTGGCACGCGGCGCGCGCGTGACCATCGTTGCCGGGCGCGTGGAGGTCCCGCTCCCCGCGGAGGCCCGCGTGGTCCACGCGGAGTCCACGGCGCTGATGCGGGACGCCGTCCTTGCAGCCACCTTTGACGACGCCGCGGACGTGCTGGTCATGGCCGCCGCCGTGGCGGACTTCCGCCCGAAGCTCGCGGCGGACCACAAGCTCACCCGCGGCGCCGGCATGACGCTGGAGCTGGAGCCCACCGCGGACATCCTCGCGGAGGTGGGTGCTAGGGCACGGGCGATGGCCGAGGCCCGCGAGCGCCGCCCCGTCATCGTGGGCTTCGCCGCGGAGACCGGCTCCCTGGACCGCGCGCCGGCCAAGCTGCGCCGCAAGGGCGCGGACCTCCTCGTGGCCAACGACGTCAGCGAGCCCGGCTCCGGCTTCGGCACGGACACCAACCGCGTGGTGATCCTGGGCGCGAATGGCTCCCGGGCGGACCTCCCGCAGCTGCCGAAGCGTGACGTGGCGGACGAGCTGCTGGACCGCGTGGTGCCGCTGGTGGACGTACGGAGCCGGAAGGGGCACGATTGACCGCATGAGCGTCCAGAACGACAACGTCAGCCGCCTCACCGTCGTGGACATCGCGAAGCTGTACGGGGACGGCACGCGGATCGCCACGATCACCGCGTACGACTACCCCACCGCCGCGCTGGTGGACCAGGCCGGCATCCCGCTGATCCTCGTGGGTGACTCGCTGGGCCAGGTCATGCTGGGCTACGACACCACCGTCCGCGTGTCCATGGAGGAGATGCTCCACCACACCAGGGCCGTGGTCCGGGGCAGCAGGCGCGCCATCGTGGTGGCGGACATGCCGTTCCTCTCCTACACCACGCCGGAGGAGGCGCTGGTGAACGCCGGACGCTTCCTGCGGGACGCGGGTGCCCAGGCCGTGAAGATCGAGGGCGGGGTCCGGAGCGCGAGGATCATCGAGGCGCTGGTTCGGGCCGGGATCCCGGTAATGGCGCACATCGGGCTCACGCCGCAGGCCATCAACACGCTGGGCCGCGTCCGCGTCCAGGGCAAGAACCGTGACGCGGCCCGGGCGCTGCTCGCGGACGCCCTCGCGGTGCAGGAGGCCGGCGCCTTCTCGGTGGTCCTGGAGCTGGTCCCCGGCCAGCTCGCCGAGGCCATCACGGAGCGCCTGCGCATCCCCACCATCGGCATCGGCGCGGGTGCCGGCTGCTCCGGCCAGATCCAGGTGATCACGGACGTCCTGGGCCTGGGCGAGTGGACGCCGCGACACGCGCGCAAGTACGCGGATCTCCACGGCGTGATCCTCGGCGCGTTGGGCTCCTACCGCGCGGACGTGGAGGCGGGCGACTTCCCGGGCAGCGCGGAGACCGTGCTGATGGACCCGGGCGTCCTGGACGAGGTGCTGGGCCGCTCCGACGCGGACCGCGCGAGCGGTGCCGGGAGCCTCGGCGGCCTCGCCGGCATCCCGCTGGACCGCGACCTCTAGCCGCCACCGGCTCCCCGCCCCGTCACCCCACCGACGCCCCACCGCCCCGCATGCTGGTCGTCCGCACCCGGGCCGAGCTCCGCGCCGCCCTCGCATCCGCGCCGCGGCCGGTTGGCTTCGTCCCCACCATGGGCTGGCTGCACGCCGGCCACGTGTCGCTCGTGGAGCGCGCCCGCGCCGAGAGCGCCACGGTGGTGATGTCCATCTTCGTGAACCCCAGGCAGTTTGGGGAGTCCGCGGACTTCGCCAGGTACCCGCGCTCGGAGCCTCGCGACTTCGCCATGGCGGAGGCGGCGGGCGTGGACATCATGTTCGCCCCGGGCGTGGAGGACGTGTACCCGGCGGGCTTTGACACCGTGGTGTCGGTGGGCGCCATCTCCCGCCCCCTTGAGGGTGCCGCCCGGCCCGGCCACTTCGACGGCGTGGCCACGGTGGTCGCACTGCTCTTCGCGCTGGTTGGCGCGGAGCGTGCCTACTTCGGCCTCAAGGACTACCAGCAGGTGGCGGTGATCCGGCGGATGGCGCTGGACCTCGCGCTGCCCACCGAGGTGGTCCCCTGCCCCACCGTCCGCGAGCCCGATGGCCTGGCGATGTCCTCGCGCAACGCCCGCCTCTCGCCCGCCGGCCGCGCGGTCGCCACGGTGATCCATCGCGCCCTGGTCGCGGGTGTCGCGGCCATCGAGGGTGCCGGCCAGCGGGACGCCGATGCCGTCAGGGCCGCCATGACGGCGGTCCTCGCGCAGGAGCCCGCCGTTGCGGTGGACTACGTCTCCGTGGCGGACGCGCTCACGCTGGCGGAGCTCGCCGTCATCCACGGCGAGGCGGTCCTGTCCATGGCTGTGCGCGTGGACGGCGTCCGCCTCATCGACAACGAGCTGGCCACACCCCGCCCGTAGCGCTCCGGCTGGTCAGGCGCTCGCGGCCATCGTCCGCGCACCCGCCCGCATTGCCATCCACACCATCACGGCGCCCGCCAGCGATCCCGCGGCGCCCACCGGGAAGATCGCCTCCAGGTCCCAGGCTCCGGCGATCACGCCGGCGATGAGCGATCCGAGGATGGTGCCCAACGCGAAGCACGTCGCGCCGAAGAGCGCCTGCGCGGTGGCCGCCAGCTCCGCCGGGGCCCGCCGGGACACGTACGTGGCAAGGCCCACGAGCGCGGGCGCGAAACCCACGCCGCCGAGGGCCGTGATCAGCAGCACCGGACCAACGCCGTCCACCACGCTCCAGAGGGCCGCACGCAGGGCGAGGGCGAGCAGACCACCCACCACCAGGCGGTGGACTGGCCAGCGCGAGGCGAGGCGCGGGTACAGGAGCATCAGCGGGATCTCCAGCGCCGCGTTGAGGGACCAGCCGATGCCCACGAGGACAGCGTCCCCGCCCATCTGCACGATCCAGATGGAGTAGTACGTCATGACCGCCGTGGAGGCCGTCCAGCTGGTGATGTTGCCCGCAAGGAGGAGCGCCAGCCCGGGCAGGCGGAGGAGCCGGAGGCCCGCGAGGGGGCCAATGCTCGCGACACGGATGTTCCGCGGCGCCCTCCCCAGGGTGAGGGCGCCCATGATCCCCGCGCCCAGGACGCCCGCGATGTAGACCCACCAGATGGCCACGATGCCGGACGCGTCCGCCAGCATCCCCAGCAGGGGTGAGATCACCACGAACGTGATGGAGCCCCACGCGCGGGCCACGCCATACCAGTCGCGGTGACCGGCGAGCCGTGCGATGGTCCGCGCGTCGATGAGCGGGACCATGCCGGTGGAGCCGGACGCGAGGGCGATGACGACGAACGCCAGGACCGGCATCTGCGGGCCGGTGGCCAGGATGGCGGCGCAGGACGACGCGATGATCGAGGCGGCGAGGTAGGGACCGCGCATGTCGCCAAGACGATCCGCGAGCTGTCCCCAGAGCGGCGCGGCGACGATGGCGACCACCGAGGGCAGGGCTGCAAGGAGGCCGATGAGGCCAAGATCGACGCCCAGGTGCTCGAAGTAGACGGTGGCGTAGCCGATCCAGGCTGCGAAGCCGCCGAACTGCAGGCCGAAGACGATCGCGGACGGAATGACCGCGCGGCGCCCGGGCCCGGACTCGGCGCTCTCGATGGTCGCCGTGCCGGCGGCGCTCAGGAGAGCCTCGCCTCGGTGGCAACCTCGAGGAACCGATCGAAGAACAGGTGCTCCCAGACCAGGTCCTTGATCATCTCGATCTTCCCAAGGTCCGCGGCGTGCGTCTTCACGAGGATGTCGTGGACCTGGTTCGCCACGGTGTACGTGTCCCCCGGGAGGCGGGCACAGAACATGCCGGCCTGGTTCACCAGGTCCTCCACCTCCGGCCGAGGCGAGTAGCCGCCGGTCAGCAGGATCCCCAGGACCTTGGCCTCCGGCCCCGCGTCGATGGCGCCGGGCGTCTCCTCCACGAGTGCGTCGATCTGCTCCACGGTGGCGGGCAGCGCGTGGAACCGGTCGCTGACCTGGGCGGCGGCGAGCGTGAGGATGATGTCCTCGCGGTCGCCTGGCACGATGACCAGGGTGTCGCGCGTCAGGACCTTCTCCACGAGGTGCGTGGGCTCCATGGCGCCGATGGCGATGCGCCCCACGACCCGGTCCGGGTCGGAGCCCGCGTGGATCACCTCTGCGTCCGTGCCCTCCAGGATCATCGCGAGGGTGGGGTTTGACAGGATGGGCCGATACGGCAGGACGCCGAGGAGCGGGATGCCGTGGTGGGCGAGGCCACGCTCCAGGAACGTCTCGATGCCCGGCTGCTCGTCCAGCCTGACCTTGTTGACGATGGCACCCGCGACCGGAACCCCGTGCGCCGCGAAGTGGCTGGCGTTGAGGACGATCTCGTCGATGGGTCGCCCCACCCCGCCCTCGGAGACGATCACCGCGGGAGCGCCCATCATCCGCGCCACCACCGCGTTGGAGAGCCCCACCACGGCACCCACCCCCGCGTGTCCCGTCCCCTCGGCGAGGAGCACGTCGTGGTCTGCAAAGTACCGCTGGGCCGGCCCGATCTTGGCGATCAGGTCCTCCACGGGCTGGCCGCCAAGGTAGGCCTTGGTGTAGCCGCGCGGGATGTGCGCCGGGCTCATGGCCCAGTAGGGGTCCGGCAGGTCGAAGACCTGCTTCATCAGGTAGGAGTCGTCGTCCGTGACCTGGCCGTCCGCGATGATCGTGCGCTGGCCCACGGGCTTCATGAACCCCGTGTTGTAGCCACGCCGGCGGAAGCCGTTGAGCAGCCCGAGGCTGGTGGTGGTCTTGCCGCGGTTCTGGCCGGTGGCCGCAAGGAAGAGCTGGCGCATGTCGTGCGGGTCCTCGCAGTGCCGGGCGGGCGCGTCAGCCGCGCGAGGCGGTCTTGCGCTCCACGAGCTGGACGGCCTCGCGGAGGCGCACCAGGGACTCCTCGTCCACGCTGTCAGACTCGAGATGCGGGCCAAGGCGCTCCAGGATGTCCGTCACGAGGCCCAGGAAGACCGCCGCATCCGCGAGGAAGAACTGGGGCTCGTTGTTGTAGCGGACCATCGTCAGGCGGCCCTGCAGGACGCGCCGCTCCTCCACGTGGGCGATCTGGGTGCCGAAGTTGTGGCCCTGGATGCCGTCCGGGTTGTTGAGGAAGTTCAGCGCGTTGTCGATGGCCAGGCCGAAACGGGCTCGCCAGGCGACCAGCCGCTCGTGCACCTCGGCCGGGATGCGCACCTCGGCGACCTCGTCGAAGACCTCCGGGGCAACGGTGAGCAGGCCCACGAGCGTGGTGCCGGCCCGGGCGCCCAGCATGACCTGGAGGCTGCGCTCCAGGGTGAACACCTCC
>CAIYZX010000326.1 GCA_903930745.1 uncultured Chloroflexota bacterium
CGAGCGCGGCGGCACATGCGGCGGCGAGGTCTCCGCGCACCTCCACGGAGGGATCCAGGAGCAGCACCACCGGGGCGGCGCACCGGCGCAGGCCCGCGTTGAGGGCTTCCCCGTGGCCAAGGCGCCGAGCCGTCCGGACGATCTCCGTCGGCGGCGTCTCCGGTGCCGACGACTCGATGTCCGCGATGGCCGCCGCGACGTCCTCGGCGGGGGCGTTGGCGACGATCACCACCTGGGAGACCGATGGCGCGTTGGCGATGACCGCAGCGTGCGACCGCGCGATGGCCGCCGCGTCATCCGTGGCGACCAGGACCACGCTGACGGAGCCAACGGGCGGCTCGCCGAGGCGGCTGGGGACCGAGGCGGCGCCGCCGTAGTGCAGGACCCCGTCAACCTCCACGTCCGGTGGCACGGCGCGGTGGAGGTCGTACAGCGTGCCCGTGTCCACCACGTTCCAGCCGGCGGCCTCGATCTGGGCCTTCAGGTCATCGGCGGTGGCCCAGTCACGGGCGCGGCGGGCCCGGGCGCGGGCATCGGCGAGGAGGGTGACCTCCCTGGGAGCGGTCTCACGAGGCATGGACCGAGGATACGTCAGGCGGGCAGCAGCCCCGCAGCCGCAGCGGCCCCGGAGGTGACCACCGCCAGTGCCAGGATGCACGTGTGGGCGAGGCCGCTCCACAGGACGGAGCCGGTGCGCCAGTCCAGCCAGCCGTACAGGAAGCCGCCCACGAGCGTGCTCAGCGTCTCCAGCTCCGGCTTGCCGAGGTGCATGAAGGCGAACGGCAGCGTGGCGATGACGAGCGCGATGGGGCCAATGGCGCGAAGGAGCGCGAAGAGCAGGAAGCCCCGGAAGAAGAACTCGGCGGGCACCACCTCGAGGGCTGTGGTGACCACGACGTCCAACGGCGCGGCGGCCTGCGGCGCGTAGAAGGCCCCGAAGCCCGGGGAACGGAGCACGAGGATCAGGACGATTGGGGTCATGACGAGGACGCCCGCCAGCGCAACCGCGATGCCGGCTCGCCAGTCGCCAAGCCGGAGGCCGTAGCGGGAGGGGCGGTCGCGCATGACGAGCACGACCAGGAGGAGCGGTGCCGCGCCCTCCACGACGAGCCGCCCGATGGACTGGATCCGCTTCCAGTCTGCGACCCCGTTTCCCGCCGGTTCCCCCAGCGCGTCAATGGCGAGCCGGACCACGTCGTCGATGCGGCCGTGGAAGTCCAGCAGCATCAGGAGTGCGATCGCAATGGTGGCGACCGACGCCCGGAACGGCAGGTCCAGGCCAAGCACGCGGACCGTGGCGAGGTCGCGCGCATTCGCCGGGTACGGCGGGGCCGCGGCGATCCACGTGGCGAGTCTGCTGCGCATGGCGTGCAGCCTACCGCCCGGGCAGCCCTGGCCGGTGTCGATCCCGATGCCACGCTGCGCTACCAATGGCCTAGGTCAGTAGAGCCATTCGGCCCCCAACAGCAGACCCGGACCGGGCGCAGCCTGTAAACGCACTGGCAGACCCTGCATCTGAGGGCCGGCGGCGACCATCGCCGTACGGAGGGGTCGGAGGTAACCGCACCGTGGAGATCACGGGTCGGATCCACCAGCGCGGTATCGCGCTGTTCCGGATCCTGGTAGGGATCATCTTTCTCTGGGCCGGCATCGAGAAGCTCGTTGCCCCGGAGCCCTTCAGCGCCGCGGGATTCCTGAAGTTCGCGACCGCGGGCACGCTGGGCTGGCCCTTCGTGTCGGGGACGCCCGCGGAGGGAACCGTCTTCAACCCCACCCACGACATCTGGGTTGGGCTGGCTGCCAACGACGGGCTCACCGGCCTCGTCAACCTGCTCGTGGTCTGGGGCGAGATCGGCATCGGCGTCGGCCTTGTCCTGGGCCTCTTCACGCGCTTCTCGGCCGCCATGGGCACCCTGATGATGCTGCTGTTCTTCTTTGCCGCCTGGGACTTCGCCTACGGCATCGTCAACCAGCACCTGACGTACGCCATCGTCTGCGCAACGCTCACGGGTCTCGGTGCGGGTCGCTACTACGGGCTTGACGGTGCGCTCGCGTCCCGGATGCCCGCGGCGGTCCGGCGCTACCTGATGTCCGGTGACGACGGCACGGCCGATGGCACCCAGCGGGAGACCCTTCCGGTCACCGCCTGATCCCGTCTCCAGCGCCGGAACTCGGACCGGCCAACCCCATACGAGGACCGGCGGATCGTCCCCCCGCCGGTCCTCGTTCCGTGTCCGGGACCGGACAGCCCCTGTCAGTCGGCCAGCGTGGAGAGGTCGCCCGGGTCCTCGCCGAGCTCGATGGCCTTCAGGTACCGGCGGACGATCTTCCCTGAACGGGTCTTCGGCAGCGACTCGCGCACCTCGATCTCCGAGGGTTGCGCGATGGGCCCCAGGTCCTGGCGCACATGGTCCTTGAGCGATGCCACGAGCCCCGGGCCCGCCTCCACGCCCTTGCGCAGGACCACGAACGCCTTGATCCGCTCGCCCTTCACGGGGTCCGGCAGGCCGATGACCGCAGCCTCGCCCACGGACGGGTGGCGGACCAGCGAGCCCTCCACGTCCGCGGTGCCGATGCGGTGGCCAGCCACGTTCATCACGTCGTCCGCGCGCCCCAGAACGGCGAAGTAGCCGTCGTTGTCCCGGACCGCGATGTCGCCCGCGGTGTACATGCCCGGGAGCTGCTCCCAGTACTTGAGGTAGCGCGCGTGGTCACCCCAGACCGTGCGCAGCATGTACGGCAGCGGACGCCGCAGGACGAGCAGGCCGCCCTGGCCGGCGGGCAGGGGCTCGCCGTCCTTGCTCACCACGTCGGCCACCACGCCCGGCATCGGCTTGCCCACCTTGCCCGGCCTGGCCTCGAACGTGGGGAGCGTGCCCAGCACGGGACCCGCGATCTCCGTCTGCCACCAGTTGTCCACCACCATGCCATCGGACTGGCCCACGAGGTTCCTCTGGGCCCAGCGGTGCGCCTCGGGGTTGAGCGGCTCGCCGGCACAGGCAACGAGGCGCAGGCGGGAGAGGTCGTAGCGGCCCGGCGCGTCGGGCCCGTGGCTCATCCACATCCGCACCGCGGTGGGAGCGGTGAACATCACGTTGACGCCGAAGCGCTCGCAGAGCTCCCATGTGACATCCGCGGATGGATAGTCCGGCACGCCCTCGCGGACCAGCACCGTGGCGCCGATGGAGAGCGGCCCGTACACGATGAAGCTGTGGCCCACGATCCAGCCAATGTCAGACGTGGACCAGTAGATGTCCTGGTCGCCGATCTGGTAGAAGGCCCGGGCCAGGTACGTCACGCCCACCATGTAGCCGCCGGTGGCGTGGACCACGCCCTTCGGCCTGCCCGTGGTGCCGGAGGTGTAGAGGATGAAGAGCGGGTCCTCGGCGTCCATCGGCTCCGGCTCGCAGTGGATCTCGCCGGCCTCCTGGATGTCGTAGAAGTCCACCTCGCGCTCTGACTCGAAGCTCACGGGCTCGTCGCCCGGGCGCGAGCCGCGCCGGTGGACCACCACCCACTCCACCTGCGCGGAGTCCCGGACGGACTCGTCCACCGTGGGCTTGAGCGGGATGCTTTTGCCGCGCCGGAACGTGTAGTCAGAGCAGACGACGATGCGGGCGCCGGAGTCCTCGATGCGGGAGCGGAGCGCCTGGGTGCCCATGCCGGCGTAGACCACGCTGTGGATGGCGCCGAGGCGGGCGCAGGCCAGCATGGTGATGATCCCCTCGGGGACCAGCGGCATGTAGACGACGACGCGGTCGCCCTTGCCCACGCCAAGGCGCTTGAGGGCGTTCGCGAAGCGGTTCACCTCTCGATAGAGGCGCGCGTAGGTGTAGGTGTGCTCCTCGCCGTCCTCGCCGATCCAGATGAGGGCCGCGGTGTTGCGCCGGCCGCCATGCACATGACGGTCAAGGCAGTTGGCGCTGGCATTGAGCTTGCCGCCGGTGAACCACTGGTGCTCCGGCGGCTCGATGCGGCTGACCTCGCTGAAGGGGGTCATCCACTCGACGCCGGCCGCCTGCTCGCGCCAGAAGCCGTCGGGGTCCCGGAGCGCGCGATCACGCTCCACCTGGTCGTTGCGCAGGACGGCGTTGCGGGCGAGGTGGAGGGGCGGCGGGATGACGCCCTCGTCGCGCATCAGGGCGCGGATGGCGGCCTGCTGGGATTCCGTGAGCTGGATGTCCGTCATCTGGCCCTCTGGATCGTCTCACTGGGTGCGCCTGCGCCGGGCTGGACACCCGGTGGTGCGCGGATCGTAGCCGCGTGGGCACACGCCCGTGGTCCCGTTGCGGCAAGATGTGCGCACCCGCGGCGTCCCGGGAACCGCGCATGCAGAGCAGGTAGTCCAATGGCCGCCCGAGTCCTCGTGGTCCACGCCTCAAAGCTGGGCTCAACCGCCGAGATCGCCAAGACGATCGGCGATGTCATCGCTGCCGCCGGTGCGTCCGTGGACGTGCTATCGGTGCGCGAGGTGCGCTCGGTGGATGGATACGACGCCGTGATCCTGGGCAGCGCGCTCTACGCCGCCCACTGGCAGAGCACGGCCGGCAAGTTCCTTGCCCGCTATCGCGCCGCCCTGGCGACCAAGGCGCTCTGGGTGTTCTCGTCGGGTCCCCTTGATGCCCGGCTGGCGGCCACGAACCTGCCCATCACCGCGCACGCCCTGGAGCTGCTGGGCGGCCTCCAGTACCGCGATCACCGGACGTTCGGCGGCAAGCTGGCGGCCGACGCGCCGGTGGATCCGCAGGTGCTCAAGACCCATCCCGTGGGCGACTTCCGGAATTGGGCGGCCGTCCATGACTGGGCGGTGGCCATCGCGAAGGCGCTGAGCGAGGGCTGAGCCCCCGCCTCCCTGCGGCGCCAGTCCCCTACCCGCGCGGCTGGGCGAGTGCGAAGAACATCGGGCTGAAGTACGGGATCAGCCACACGAGCCAGACCGCGATGCTGAACCGATGGAAGGTGCGGATCATCCGCTCGTCCTTCCTCGCCAGGACCACGGCCGCCCACAGCGCGTGGATGCCCATCAGGATGATCGCCAGCAGGCCGCTGATTCCGTGGACGTCCGCGGTGAGGCCACCCACGTAGTCGATCATCATGCCGGTGCCGATCGTGTCACACGTGAGGCCGGCCACGAAGAACGCCAGGTGCCACCACTTGAGGCGGCCCTGGACCCGCTCGCTCCAGACACCGATTGTGTACAGGACGAGCGCCGAGGTGATGACGATGGTGGCCGAGCCGTTCACGATGCCCCTTTTGCTGGCGGACGCGCTGACCCCAACGGTACCCGTTGGATGCGGCATCGGCTGTGGCTATGGGACGTGCGGCTCCTGCGGGAGCGCGGCCTGGCGTGCCAGCTCGTCCGCGCGGCGCTCGCCGGCGCACAGGACGACGAGGTCGCACGCGACGAGGCCGCGGGCGAACCGGACCCCGGAGACGCGCGTTCGACCCACCACCGAGCGAACCTCGTCCGGCGTGCAGACGTTGGCGATTTCCGTGCCGGCAGCGCGCAGGAGTGCGGCGATGGACCGTGCCTGGCCCTCGCCCTCCGGCGTTCGGACGATGACCGCCTTCGCCCCGGGGCGGACGCGCTCCACCAGGACCAGGCGAGCCACGGCCGCCGGCAGCATCACGCCCGGCCGGTCGCCGTCAGGCAGGACGATCTCGCGGTCAAGCGTGCCCGTGGCCAAGACCACGGTGGTTGCGCGCACGGCGAGGAGGCGCGAGCCCCACGAGACGCCCTCCACGCCCTCCGAGAAGGCGCCGAGCGCCTGCGCGCCGGTGAGGATCTCCACGCCGGCCGCACGGGCGGCGGCGGCCAGGGCATCGGCGGAGTCCGCGCCGCCGGCCTGCTCCAGCAGGCGCCCGCCCAGACGAGCCCGACGCTCCACGAGGAGCACGCGTCTCCCCTGCCCCGCTGCCCCTGTGGCCACGGCGAGGCCCCGCGGACCCCCGCCCACGACGAGCAGGTCAACGTCCCGTGTCGCGAGGCGGGGCGCGGGGAGGGCAGCCGCAGCATCCGACGGGGTGGGCACCAGGCCCTGGCCGGCGAGACGCGCGATCCACGGCGCCGCGATGTTCCACGCCCGCGAGGAGCGGAGCCAGCGCGCCTCCTGGAAGCCCGCAGGCACGAGGGACGAGAGCGTGTCCGCGGGCAGCAGCAGCCAGCGAGGGCGGATCCGGCGAACCCTGGCGCCCTCGCGTACCTCGGTCATGCACGCGAGCTGCCCGCCCACCCCGTCGATCGCGACCGTGCAGCCCGGACACGACCCGGTGCCGCACCGCAGGCCGCGGGCCCGCCGGAACTTCGCGCTCCAGGACAGTGTGCGCACTCCGGCGGCATGGAGGGCACCCGCGACGGTCTGCCCGGTCCGAGCGCGAATGATGCGCCCGTCGAAGGTGAAGCGGACCTCGGGGTCTCGGGCGGAAGGGGGCGTCATCGGTCAGGCA
>CAIYZX010000327.1 GCA_903930745.1 uncultured Chloroflexota bacterium
AGTGGGCGTGGCGCTCGGGTTCGGCGTGGGCGTGGGGCTGGGGGCGACCTTGCCCTGGTTCCAGGTCACCGTGGTCCCCTTCGGCACCACCTGGATGAAGGTCTGGCCGATCGCGAAGACCATGGGCTTCCCGTCCGGGCCGAAGAAGAACGTGTGCGCCGCGAAGGACTTCTTCGACCACGTCCCCTTCACGATCTGCCCGTTGACCGCGAACAGCGCCACCCCGGAGCCCGTGACCTGGCCGTCAAGGTGGTGCTTCTTGTCGCCCGTGGGCAGAAAGGGGACGTACATCACGACCACGTTCTTGGGGGCGATCCGGACGTCCGTCCCGGCATCCACCTGCTTGCCCTCGCCGGTCACCGACCGGTTCCAGGCATTGCGCTTGCGGTCATAGACGTACTGGATGAGGTTCGCGGGGTAGGGGACGGACAGCTTGGCACCGGCCAGCCGATCCTCCAGCACGGGGTCCGCCTCGAAGGTCCAGACGGGCGTCGGGATCTCCTCGTACGCCTTCGCGCCCAGCCGACTGCCCATCGCGCGCAGGTGCTTGCCGTCCGAGTAGAGGTTGTGCGGTGCGAACCGGGACGAGATGCGCCAGACGTAGGCCTGACCGGAGGACCGGAGGCCATCGCCGTTCCAGACCTGCTCGCCGCGCCCGGCGCTCGTGGCCAGGTAGGCGATCGCCTCCGCGGAGCCGCCGGCATGCACGTAGACGGCGTTCCACTCCGCAGCCCAGGCGACGAAGTAGAGCCGCGAGGAGCGGATGGGGCCGATGGCGGGGGCGTTGCCCTCGTGGAAGAGCGCCATGTAGCGCGGGATGCCACCTTCGGCCGGTGCCTGCCAGACCACGGACGCCTGGCTGAGGCCGGACTGGGGGCGGGCGGCGCTCTGGTCGTCGATCATCACGGCGATGACGTGGCGCGTGGCCACCTTCTCGATGACGGGGACACCATCCAGGATCGCCGGGTAGAGCGACGGGCCCGGGGTGGGGGTGGGCTCCGGCGTGGGTGTGGGGCTGGGGCTGGCGGTGGGCTCCGGGGAGGGCGTGCCGGGGTCCTGCGAGGGGTCCGCCGTGGGTGCCTGGGTCTGCGAGGCGTCCGCGCTGGGCGAGGTGACCGCGCCGATGGGGGCGCCCATCTGCCCGCTGACGACGAGCCCGATGCCGATTCCGCTGCCGATCCCCACGACCAGCAGGACGACGGCGAGAACGAGGGTCCGGCTGCGCGTCACGATCCGAGGCTCATGACGTGGTCGCTGGTTCGGGTGCGCATGCGCGTCGATGTCTCCTTGGGGGCACCGGCTCCCCAGCCTGGTGCACGGACCAGTCTCCCCGACGGGTCCAGAAGGACGGAGTCTAGCCCCAAGCGCCCGAACGGGCCGTTCGGCCATGGTGGTCGCATGCGCGTGCGCTAGGCTCCATCTCAACGCTCCGAGCCGTACCCCGAGGATCCGCCATGACAACCGACGAGACGCCCGAGTCCCCCGAGGCTCCCGAGTCGCCCGAGTCCCCCGAGGCTCCGAAGCGGTCCCGCCGCAAGCCGGCCGCCGATGCCGCCGCCGCGGAAGCCGCCGCGGAAGCCGCCGCCGCCGATGCCGCCGCGTCCGCCGGCCCGGTGGAGCTGCTCCCGGTGGAGCCGGATGTCGCCGGTGATGCCTCGGTGGATCTCGCCGCCGCGGAAGCCGCCGCGGTGTCCGAGGCGATGCTCGAGGTGTCGGCCGGCGATCCCACGCCGGTGCACGCGGCCACGGCTCCCACGCCCGTCGCCGACATCGACCGCTCCAGGCTCGTCGCCACGGCCCACGCCGTCCCGGCCGCCGGGTCCACGGTCCGCGTGGAGCGCGGTGGCCTGGAGCAGGCGATCGCGGAGAACGTGGAGGTCAAGTACGGCGGCATCGGCCAGCTGGAGGGCCACGAGGTCTTCGTGCAGTGGGGCGGCGTGGGTGCCGCTCGCGCGGACAAGGTGGGCGTGGAGTTCGGCTCGGTTGGGGCGGCGCTCGCCGGTGAGCTGCGCGTGACCCAGGGCGTGGCCAACACCGTCGCGGCCCGCGAGGTGACCGTTGACCAGGGCTTCGTGCGCACGCTGCTCGCTGGCAACGTCACGTTCCGGCGGCCGTCCGCGGTGCTGGTGCTGATCGCCGGCAAGGTGAGCGGCGAGGTCCGCCCGCTCCTCGACTGGCGCGGCGCCCTGGCGCTGGGCCTGGGCATCGGCCTGATCGCGGCCCTTCGCGGCCTCCTCGGCGGCTCCTCCTCCAAGGACTGACCCGGCCAAGGTCGTCCGTCACCTGTGGCGGAATCCGGGGGGTCAGCTGCGTGGCTCAGCCCCAATCCCGCCGAAATCGGCCTGAGCCTGCAAGGTCGGTGCCCGTTTCCCGTCACAGCTGACGGACGAGCTCACCCGGGCCCCACGTAAGCGTGCAATAAGCGGCGCCAGGTACACCTGACGTTCATGAGCACCGATTGGACGGACCTGAACGGCACGTCGCTTGGTCCATGGCTTGCCACGCTGCTGCGAGGGTCCCGACTTGCCACTGGCTGGAGCCAGGCCGAGCTGGCGAGGAGATCGGGCACCTCCGAGTCGCACATCCGTCGCCTGGAGGCGGCTGTCGCTCCGCGCATCGACCTTGCCGTGGTGGAGCGGGCGCTCGCCGCGCTGGGGTTGCGGGGCCGGATCTCCACGTTCCCCATCGTGCTCGGGGACCGGGAGCGGCAGAACGACGCCGTGCACGCGGTGGTCAACGGGTTCACCGCCCGCCACCTGGCGCGCCTCGCGTGGACCGTCCTGACCGAGGTCCAGGTGGGCGACCCCAACCCGCTCGGCTGGGTGGACCTCGTGGGCTGGCGGGAAGCGGACCGGGCCCTGCTCATCGAGGAGGCCAAGGGCGAGATCCGCGACGTTGGCGAGCTCCAGCGGCAGGTGGCGTTCTACGAGGGGAACGCCCGGCGGATCGTGCGGCAGCAGGGGTGGGACCCGCGGGTCATCGTGACGGCGGTGGTGGCGCTGGACTCGGCGGCGGTCTCGGCGACCCTTGCCAACAGTCGCGACCTGGTGGAGGCGGCGTTCCCCGGGCGCGTGGACGACCTGCTGCGCTGGCTCGCGGATCCTGTGGCCCCACCTCCGGGCGGGCGGACCCTGGCCGTGGCGGACCCTCGGACCAGGGCGGCGGACTGGCTCCGGGCACCGGTGATGGGGGCATCGAGACGCAAGCCCCGGTTCACGAGCTACGCGGATGCGGCGGCGCGGCTGACCCGGCGACCGACGAGCTCAGGGGAACCGGCGGCGAACCGCGGACCGGCCGCGATGCCCGCCCCGCGATCCTCCCCTCCGAGGTCATCCGTCACCCGTGGCGGATTCCCGGGGGTCGGCTGCGTGGCTCAGCCCGGATCCCGTGGAAATCGGCCCGAGCTGCCAGGGTCAGCGCCCGATTCCCGTCACGGCTGACGGACGACCCCGAGGACCGGCGGCCGGCCAGCAAGGCTCCGCCGGCGAGCGGCGAGCGCCCAGCGGCGAGCGCGGACGCGGCGGCGAGCGCCCAGCGGTGGCGAGCGGCGAGCGGCCAGCGGCGAGCGCCCAGCGCCCAGCGCCCAGCGGTGG
>CAIYZX010000328.1 GCA_903930745.1 uncultured Chloroflexota bacterium
CTGGCCGCGTCCGGCGACGGGCGGGTGATCGCGGTCACGTCCGGCGGGATGTACACGCAGGCGCTGCCGCTGGACGACCTGATGTTCTCGCGCGGGACGTACCAGGGCGCGCTGGCGTACGCCAGGGCGAAGCGGGCGCAGGTGGCGCTGGTCCGCGAGTGGGCGCGGCGGTTCGGGTCCCGCGGGCTGGTGCCGGTCTCGATGCACCCGGGCTGGGCGGACACTCCGGGGCTCGCCGCCTCGCTGCCGGGGTTCCGGGAGCGGATGGGGTCGCAGCTCCGGTCCGCGGCGGAGGGCGTGGACACGATCCTGTGGCTGGCGTCCGCACCGCGCGCAGCGCTCGCCGCCGGGCGGCTCTACCTGGACCGGCGGGTGCGGTCGTATGACCGGGTGCCGTCAACGCGTCTGCGCGCGGCGGACCGGGAGGCGCTCTGGGACCAGGTGGTGGCGCTCACGGGGGAGTGGCCGTTCGAGGGCGCCTCGGGCTGATCGGCCCCGCGGAGCGTCCGCCCCGTCCGGCCCGGCTTCGGCCTAGAGGCGGAACGCGTCGCCCCTTCGGAAACGCTGCCGCCGATGGCCCCGCCAGACGGTGACCCTGCCGCGGCCGTGGACCTGCCACGCGCCGTTGCGGCCCAGGACCGCGGTCTCCTCGTCGATGCCCAGGACCACGATCCCGCGAGGCGCCTGCAGCACGATCAGCGCCGAGAGCGTCTCCGGAAAGGCGTCGTAGTGCGGCATCACCGCCACGTGGTCCGCGAGGCCCACGCCCGCGGGCCACCGGATCCCGAGCGGAAGCGGCGCACGGAGCCTGGGCACGGGGAGGCGGCGGGGCTCCATGCAGCGGTCGACGATTGCCATGGCGCCCGCGCTGCACCCGGCGATGGTCGCACCACGCTGGTGGGCATCCGCGATGGCGGCACCCAGGGGTGAGCCCCCCAGGACTCTCCGCAGGTGGCCGGGATGGCCGCCCGAGAGGTAGACGAGATCGGCCTCGCCGATGGCCTGGAGCACGTCCGGGTTGTCGCCCTCGGCCACGGTGCGCACGAGGACCGGCTCCACCTCCGCGCCCAGGGACGTGAAGTGGGCCATGCCCATCTCCGCCCAGCGGAGGAACGTCTGCTCGCCGTCCGGCGCGGCGGCCGTGGGGACGACGACGACGCGAGGGCGCGCGCGCCCCGTTGCGGCGAGGAGTCCTCGGTCGAACTCCGCCATCGGGGCTAGGAACTCACCGGCGCCAACCAGCGCCACGGGTCCGGGCATCGCGGTGAGTCTAGTCCTTCGCGGCCCCGGAGGCCTCCGGGAAGGCCTCTCCCGGGCCAGGCGGCTCGCCGCCGGTCATGCGCTGGGCTTGCGCATCGCACCCACGAAGGACACGACTCCAGAGATCGCGAGGCCGGCACCCATCGCGCCCAGGGCTCCCAGCGGCGCGAACGACGCATTCCACAGCCACCAGGTGGCATCGCCCAGCGGGTTGCCGCCAAGGAGCGGGCTTCCCGGCGCGGCGTCGGACAGCTGTGCGTAGATCGCGGGCAGCGCCACGAGGAGCGCGCCCACCAGCAGGTAGACCGCCCCCACGACAACGGACGAGGCCCGCCAGGCCAGCGCGCCCACCAGGAGCACGCCGCCCGCAACCAGCAGCCGGCCGAGCGACATCAGGGGCTGGAGCGCCCCCATGCTGAACGTCTTCTGCGCCTCCGCCACGGCACCGGCGATCACCACCGCATCGACCACGGCCAGTGCCGCGACCGCGGCCACACCGATCACCAGTGCCTGCGCTGTACGACCCCCGGCTGTCATGTGCCCTCCTCGTGGTTCGCGCGGCGACGGGGCCCTAGCCGCGAACGCGGAAGGCGCCACCGTGGCCGGGGATCACGATATCGGCCGCAGCGAGGATGCGCGCCCTCCCGGCATCGATCTTCGCCTGGTCCCTGCCCAGCGGATCCACCTCCGGAGTGCGGTCCTCGCGCCACCAGAGGTGGGTCATCGCGTAGGTGGCGTCGTCCGCCTCCACGATCAGCGAGGCGTCCTCGTCCGTGTGGCCCGGCGTCAGCCAGAGCGTGGACCGGGGGCCCAGCCGGTAGCCGTCGCCGTCGTGGTCCAGCCAGAGGTCGTCCTTGTAGCGGGCCCAGAAGTCCACCACCTCCGCGTTCTCGAAGAGCGCGATGTTGACGGTGTGGTCCGGGTGGTGGTGGCTGAGGAAGACGTGGGTGACTGCCTCCGGGACGACGCCGAGCTCCCGGAGCGGGTCCAGGATCCTGGCGCGGCTGGCAACCATGCCCGGGTCAACGACGATCAACGCGTCGCCGTCCCGCACGAGGACGATGGAGGAGCCCACGCGATCGGTGGCATAGCCCGCATGGAGGAGATGCACGCTCGTCATGCCGCCCAGCGTACGGGGGCGATGCAACCGGTCCCCCGCCCGCGCCCGCGCCCGCGCCCCGCGCCCCGCGCCATTCACCTCTGAATGGATCGGCCAGTCGACATGGTGCGGTGGTGACCCAGTACGCAGATCCGGTGCCCAACTCAGCGGCTCGGTCTCGGCCGTCATTCACCCGCGAATGACGAAGGGACGGTCCGATGATGCGAGCAGGCGCCGAGCCGCATCGGCGTAGTCACGGTACGCGGGGTGACGACGCGCTCGCCCAAGGACCGGCGCCCGCAGCCACTCGGCTGCCCTCGTCCTGGGGTTGGCCGTCGCAAGCGTCCACCCGGTCGGTGGCTGGGTGCCAGGCTGACTGAGCCACGCTTGGAGGCGGTCCACGGAGCCCGGGAACGCGCTGGCGACGAGGTCTCGATTGTCGCGAAGTCGCTCCGCGATCGTCTCGGAGTCAAGGCAGACCACGAGAATCGTGATCGTCCTGGGTCGCCAGCCCAGCCGGCGGGCAACGTACGGCGCCTCCGTCGCGTAGAAGGCAACCTGGCGCTGAAGCCCTCCCATGTCATGCAGATCCGCCTTCGACTCACCCACGACCATCGACGCATCCGCGACTCGAAACCCAGCGAAGTCGATCCAGCCTCGCGGTGCTCCGGCGCCAACCTGGACCTCCGTGAGCGTCCGGAACCCGCACCGTTCGACGCGGCGTGCATTGGATCCGTTCAACACTGCGTGAACGCCGTCCGCCTGCCGGGCCCGGTCCTCCAGGTGGCGGGCCGCAGCCGAGAGCGTCGCTGACAGCCCCAAGGCCGCAAGGACGCGCTCGACCACGACGAGGTCCAGGCTGGTGACCCGGCCGGACTCCATCCTTGAGATCGTGGGCTGGGACGTCTGCGCGCGGCGCGCCAGCTCTGCCTGGCTCCAGCCAACAGCACGTCGCGTGGTTCGGACGAGATTGGCGATCCAGGATCGAAGCTGCTGGTGGGCAAGCTGGGTTGGCGTCGTTCGCATGGCACCGTTCTACCGGTCGCCACTCACCGGCCACTTATGCGAGGACGGTCAAGTAGCCGAACGCCTATGTGATGCATCCCTGAATGAACCGCGGGGTCGAACTGGCGCGCTGGACGCGGATTGCTCGACATCTCGGGCGAGCACCCAACGTGGATCACGGGATCCATACAGACGTGAATGACGCCGGGCCGGAGGAGACGGGCCGGGGCACGCCACGGAACGGGCGCAACCAGCCCGTGCCGCGGTGGCACCATCCGCGCCATGAGCATCGAGACGCCCGCCGACCTCGTCCTGCGCGGGGGACGGATCTTCACCGCCGACGCCGCCCGCACCTGGGCCCAGGCGCTCGCCGTCCGCGGCGGCCGCATCGTCAGGGTGGGCGGCGACCGGGACGTCCAGCCGCTCATCGGCGCGGGCACCCGCGTCATCGGGCTTCGCGGCCGCACGGTCACCCCCGGCTTCGGCGATGCCCACGTCCACCCGCCCATGGCGGGCATGGCGAGGATCGGTTGCGAGCTCCACGACATCCGCGGCAAGCACGAGTACCTGCGGATCATCCGCGAGTACGCGGACAGCCACCCGGACGAGGCGTGGATCAACGGCGGCGGCTGGACCCTCGCGGACTTCCCCGGCGGCATCCCGCGGCGCGAGGACCTGGACGCCATCGTCCCGGATCGGCCGGTCTTCCTCCCCAACCGCGATGGCCACGACGCCTGGGTCAACTCCAAGGCCCTCGAGATCGCCGGCATCACGGCGGCAACCCCGGACCCCACCAGCGGCATCATCGACCGCGACGAGGACGGCACCCCCAACGGCTGCCTCCACGAGGGCGCGATGGAGCTGGTCCTCAGCCTCATCCCGCCGCCCACCACGGAGACGTACAAGCGCGCCACGCTGGAGAGCCAGCGCTACCTCCACAGCCTGGGCATCACCAACTGGCAGGACGCCTGGGTCACGCCGGAGACGGAGGCCGCGTACCTGGAGCTGGCGGCGTCAGGCGAGCTCACCGCGAGGGTGGTGGGCGCCATGTGGTGGGAGCGCGACCAGGGCCTGGAGCAGATCGACGGCTTCGTGGAGCGGCGGGCCAGGGGCGTCATCGGCAGGTTCGCCGCGACCAGCGTCAAGCTCATGTGCGACGGCGTGGTGGAGAACCAGACGGCGTCGATGACCGAGCCCTACTTCGACGGCCACGGCCACCAGACCACGAACCGCGGCAGGGACTTCATCGATCCGGCGGTGCTGCGCGAGGCGGTGATCAGGATCGATGCGCTGGGCCTCCAGCCCCACTTCCACGCCCTGGGCGACCGGGCGGTCAGACAGGCGCTCGACGCCGTGGAGGCCGCCCGCCGCGCCAACGGCTGGAGCGACACCCGCCCGCATCTCGCGCACATCCAGGTGGTCCACCCGGACGACCACGCCCGCTTCCGCGCCCTGGGCGCCCTCGCCAACGCCCAGCCCCTGTGGGCGGCCGAGGAGGACCAGATGAGCGAACTCACGCTCCCCTTCCTGGGTCCCGTGGTGAGCGCCCGCCAGTACCCGTTCCGCTCGCTCCGCCGGGCCGGGGCCACCCTCGTCATGGGCTCCGACTGGAGCGTCTCCACGCCGGACCCGTTCCCGCAGATGGAGGTGGCGGTCAACCGCATCTCGCCGGAGAACCGCGGCAACGCCCCGTTCATCCCGGACGAGCGGCTGGACCTCGTGGACATCCTGGCCGCCGCCACCGCGGGCTCCGCGTACGCGAGCCATCTTGATGCGGCCGGCGTGCTCGCCGTGGGGCGCCTCGCGGACATCGCCGTCCTGGACCGCGACCTCTTCGACCGCGGCACCGGACCCATTGGCGACACGCGCGTGCTCGCCACGTTCGTGGAGGGCGAGGCGGTCTACGAGGCCCCCGGGCTGGACGACTAGGCGCCGCCGCTTCCCGTTGCTCCAGGAACTCGCGTTCAGTCTGCCGGGGCGCCCATGACGGAGATGCCCTCGGCGGCGGCGGCCCTGGCCAGGGGCTTGTCCAGCGTGGCGAGCACCGCGTCCAGGTCGATCGCGAGCGACAGATAGGCGGCGTCATAGACGGAGAGTCCGTGGCGCTCCGCGAGCCCTGCGGCTGCCCGCAGTCCGCGCAGCCCTCGGTCCGCGGACTCAAGGCCCATCCGAACCATGTCCTCGAGGACCTGAGCCGCATCCACGGCGGAATGACGCCTCCCACGGATCAGCGCGTTCGCCGTCTCAATCCAGACATGCGGAGGTGCAAGCAGCGTGCTCCCAAGGCGGGCGGCCTCGAGCGCTGCTGCAACGGCACGCTCATCGCCAACCGCGAGCCCTACCGTCACCGATGCGTCAATCACGACTGGCGCCGGAGGGGCGATGAACGTCATGGGGAGATCCTCCTCTGGCGCTCCTCGCGCCCCTCGCGCACCAGCTCGGCTGCATCCACGGGCCCGTACCGCTCACGGATCCGCTGCCCGGAGCGCGCGATCGCCCGGATGGCCGCGATCCGCTGTTCAACGAGCTGTGCCGGGTCCACGGCGTCCAGGTCACGCAGGGGCACGATGGCGGCGACGGGCACGCCTGCCCGTTCCACGATGAAGCGCTCGCCGGCGGCGGCCTCGTCGATGACCTGGCCGAACTTCGCACGGACCTCGAGGGCGGTGATGGTTCGCATAGCGTCATCATATGACTCTCAGAGCACTATGCCAATGCGCGAACGGCGGGGCGACGGGGGACGAGGGCCAGGAACGGCCGGGATCAGCCGAGGTCTGCGGGGGTGTCGATGTCCCGGAGCGTCTCGGCGGCGGGATCCAGCGCCAGCCAGGCGGCGGCGGGGACCTGCGCGGAGGGGA
>CAIYZX010000329.1 GCA_903930745.1 uncultured Chloroflexota bacterium
GGACGGGCCTCGCCCGGCGATCCTGCGCCTGCCCACGCCGGAGCAGGAGCTGGAGACCGTGGTGGCATGGGTGGAGGGGCGGCTGCGCGAGGGCGTCCAGCCAGGCGAGATCGCCATCCTCACGCGGACGAACGCGGCGCTAGCGCCCATCGAGGAGGCGCTCCGTGACGCGAAGGTGAGCTACCAGCTCCGCGGCCAGGGCTTCTGGGGCCGGCCGGAGGTGCGTGGTGCCATCGCCGCCCTGCGGCGGAGCCCGAGACCGGCGGGGCGGGGGATCGGCCTCGGCGTGGAGGTCCGCCGCCGCCTCGGGGACACCCTGGGCTGGGCGGAGGACGCCGCCCCGGAGGGCCAGGAGGCCCAGGAGCGCCAGGCCGCGCTGGACCAGGTGGTGAGGATCGTGGACGAGGTCATCGTGCGTGACCCGGACGGCGGCCTTGACGACGTGCTGGTGGAGCTGGACGCGCGGGCGGCGCACGAGCGCGAGTCCTCTGCGGGCGGCGTGAACCTGGTCACGTACCACCGGGCGAAGGGTCTCGAGTGGGACGCGGTCTGCCTGCCCGGCCTGGACGAGGGGACCCTGCCCATCCGCCAGGCGAAGGATGACCCTGCGGCCATCGACGAGGAGCGCCGTCTCTTCTACGTGGGGATCACGCGGGCACGAAGGTTCCTGGCGATCACCTCCGCGGGCAAGCGGCCCAGCCGGTTCCTCCGCGCGATCGAGCCGCCGCCACCGCCGCGTGGATCGAGGCACCCCGCCGGCGCAGGGGTTGGCACAGGGGCAGGGCCGGGGACCGCAGGCGGACCGCCGGGCGGTGTCCCCGTGGTGGACGGCCCGCTGTTCGAGGCGCTGCGCTCCTGGAGGACGTTGCGGGCGCGCGAGCAGGCGGTGCCGCCGTACGTGGTGGCGGACGACAAGACGCTTCGGGCCATCGCAGACGCGCGGCCGCGGACGCTGCTGGCGCTCGAAGAGGTGAAGGGGATCGGCCCGGCGAAGCTGGACCGCTACGGCGCGCAGATCCTCGCGGTCATCGAGGCCCACCTGGCCCGCGGCTGATCACGGCACCGCCGCCCCACACCTGGCCCCCGGCTGATCACGGCACCGCCGCCCCACACCTGGCCCCCGGCTGATCACGGCACCGCCGCCCCACACCTGGCCCCCGGCTGATCACCCGCCCGCGAACGCGGAAGCGGCCGGCCCCCGCCACCGGGCTCCGGCCGCTGGACGCGACAACGCCGCCGGCGGTGCCGGCGGCGTTGTCGCGAGGGGACGACGACGTGACCTACTTGAGGACGACGAACGCGTCGAGGTTGGTCTGGCGGCCGGCCGTGACGCTCACGATCTTGATCGTGTGCGTTCCGGACGTGCCCCAGGTCTTGCGGGCGATGATCTGGCCCAGCGTGGTGCTGGCGGTGCGAAGGCTGAAGGTGCCCAGCTTCACGTTGTCCACGTAGACGATCACGGAACCTGAGCCGGCGGTCTTCGGGGCCACGTAGAGCACCTGGAGACCGGTGAACCGGAGGACCGCGGTCTTGCCGGCGGAGAGCGTGTAGCGGTACCCGGTGCCGGACGAGCCGGCGGACGGGTAGGTGCCCCAGGTGCCGGTGTAGGTCACCGGGCTGCCACCCTGGTAGGTCACGATGGTGCGAGCGGTCACGTTGGTCGCCCAGTCACCCACGTTGCCCTCGCCGTCGGTGGCGCGGACGCGCCAGACGAGCGCCTTGGCGAACGGGTAGAACTTGGTCACCGCGGTGGCGGTGCCGGTGTACACGGCGGTCCAGCTGCCGGTGGCAACCTTGACCTGGACCTCGTAGGAGGCCACGCCGGTGGCGTTGTCGTTGGCGGACCAGGAGAGACGGATCGGGGCGGTCTCGTCAACCCGACCGGTGCCGAAGGCGGCGGTGGGGGCCACGGCAACCGGGCCAACCGCGTCCTTCGCGACCGTGATGCTGACCACGCCCTCGGAGGCGGAGTTCACGGTGCCGTCGTTGACAAGGAAGGAGAACTCGTCGGCGCCGTAGTAGCCGGAGTCGGGGGTGTAGGTGCAGGCGCCGTCGGCGTCGCAGCTGAGATCGCCGTGCGCGGGGCCAACCGTGATGGAGAACGTGAGGGCGTCCTCGTCCACGTCCGTGCCGCTCAGGGTGATGTTCTCGGTCTTGTTCTCGTCGGCGTTGACATCCTGGTCGGTCGCAACCGGGTTGTCGTTGACGCACGTGACGTCGATGGAGTCCACGGCAGTCGCAACGCCGCCGTCGGTGTCCACGACCTCATAGGTGAACGACGCGGTGCCGCAGAAGTCCGGCGTGAGCTCGAACACCAGCATGCCCGTGTCGACATTCCAGCTCACGGTGCCGCCGACGGCCGGGTCGCCCCAGAAGTCGATCGCGAGCGCGTCATGCGCCGTCTCGGTGTCGGAGTCGTTGGCCAGCAGGTCCGCCGGATCGATGGAGATCCCGGTGCCCTGGTCCTCGGTGCCGCTGCCAACCGTGTCGTCCTGGGCGACGGGGTCGTCGTTGACGCAGGTGACCGTGACGGAGACCGTGGCGCTATCGCTGGTCGTGCCGTCCGTGATCGTGTAGTCGAAGGTGTCGGAGCCGCAGTAGTCGGCGTCCGGCTGGTAGGTCAGGCCGTAGCCATCGCCGTCGATCACCACGGTGCCGTTCGCCGGCGTGGTGGCGTCGGTGATCTCGAGGACGTCGCCGTCGCCGTCGATGTCATTGGCGAGGACATCGATCGCGGTGGCGTCCGCGTCCTCGGCGATCGTGGCCTCGTCATCGGTCGCAACCGGGGCGTCCGGGTCAGACGTGACGTTGATCGTGAACTGGACCGTGGCCGTCACGTTGTCGTTCGGGTCAACGTTGCTGCCGCTGTCCGTCAGGTAGACGGAGACGAGCGCAGAGCCGTGCTTGTTCGCGCCGGGGGTGAAGCTGAGCGTGCCACCCGAGCTGATCGCCGGCTGCGTGGAGAACAGGCTGTTGTTGTCGTTGGAGACGTGGAAGGTGACCGTCTGGGCAACCTCGTCCGCCCCGCCGCCAACGCCGATCCCGGTCGCCCAGGCTGCGCTGTACGCGCCGGAGTCCTCGTTCACGGTCACGTCGGCGCCGGGCGTGAAGGCCGGCTCGTCGTTGACGCACGTGACCGCGATGTGGATGTAGCCCATCACGGAGTTGCTGCCGTCATAGACGAAGGCGTACGTGTTGTTGGTGCCGCTGGTCTTGCAGTAATCGGCGGTGGGCGTGTAGGTGAACTCGCCATCGGCGGCCCAGGTCTTGGCGCCCCAAGCGGCGGTCCAGTTGCCGAAGCCGGTCACGGAGAGCGGATCATGGTCCGCGTCCTCGTCGTTGGACAGCAGGTTGAAGCTGTTGAGCCCGCTGTCCTCCAGCACCGTGTAGTTGTCGGCGCCGGTGGTGGGAGCGGTGCCGCTCGCCAGGGTGGCGGCCGGAGCGATCAGCGCCCCGATGAGCGAGGCTGCCATGAGGCCGGAAACGAGCGTGCGGATGCGCGTTGCTCTAGTACCGGGAATGCCGTGCACGATTGGTCCCTCTCGCGATCACCAGCTCCTGCGCCGCCCCGAGAGGCGCCAACCGGTGAATCCCTGCTCGTCGGCCTGCCGGGCCGCCGTCAGCACCCGCTGTCCTGGACCTCGCACGGATGCGCGGGGTACGTGCGTCCGGTCCGTCCCGTCGAGGGAGACCTGCGAGACCCCTGGCACAGGGCAAACGCAGCGACGAGGCGTCCCGACGCGCTCGGGCACGAGGGGAATGGTGTGCCTCGTGTTCGAGGCTGCCTAGTGGCCGATGGAGCATCCCCGAACGGGGGATGGCTCCGTGGTATTCCCGCGTGATCCACCCTGGTACC
>CAIYZX010000330.1 GCA_903930745.1 uncultured Chloroflexota bacterium
CACCGGGGCGGGGTCTGAGATGGCGGTGGTGTGGGTGGCGCCCGGGAGGCCGATGCGGCGAGCCCCCGGGATGCGGGACGCAAGCGTATCCGCGATCGGCGCATAGAACGGTTCGCTGGCGTCGCCCGTCAGGATGGCCACTGGCGCCGAGATGTTGGACAGGCCGTCCGGGTCCAGGCCCGCAAGGTTGGTGTCCACGAGCGCGCCATCACCCTCACGCTCCAGGTAGGCGCGGGCGCGGGCGGGCAGGCGATCCCAGGCCGCGTCACCGGCCACCAGGCGGATGAAGGCCTCCGCGGCAGCGGGTGCGCCGGTGCGGGCGTGGGCGTCCGCGGTGTCGCGGGCGACGCGCTGGAACCACGGGCGCCACTCCCCCTCCGCCAGCAGGCCGTACGGTGGCTCGTAGACGGCGGCTCCACGGACGCGATCCGGGTGGCGTGCCGCGAGCTCCAGGCCGATGACGCCGCCCAGGCTGTGCCCCACCACGAGCGCGCGATCGATGCCACGGGCGTCCAGGTAGGCGACGAGGTCGCCCGTGTGCTCCGCCGCGGTGAGCGTCCGGAGACGGGCCAGGGTGGACGTGCCGGAACCCCGGCGGTCGATGGCGTGGACGGTGACCGGGTTGCCTTCGGCGGCGGCCGTGGCGACGAGCGCCGCGGCGAGCCGGTCCAACTGGGCGGCGGTGCTGACCGTGCCGTGGAGCAGGAGGATGTGCGCCGGGCCATCGCCGGTGAGGCGCCAGCCGATGGCGTCACCGCCGGGCCGCGCCAGCTCGCCGGATCGGGCGCCACCCAGGAACGCGCGGACGACGTCCCGGCGGAGCTTGCCGCCGCTGGTGCGCGGGAGGCAGTCGAAGCGGGCGAAGGCCACCGGCACTTTGAAGCCCGCGAGGTCCGCACGGGCGTGCGCGGCCAGGGCGTCGTCACCGGGGTCCTCGACCACCCCGCGGTCGCCAGCGGCCGACCGGAGCACGATGGCCGCCACCGGGACGCTCCCCCACCGCTCGTCCTGCCGGCCCACGACGCACGCCTCCGCGACGGCCGGGTGCCGGGCCAGGACGGCCTCCACCTCCGACGGGTCGATGTTCTCGCCGCCCCGGACGATCCGGTCCGTCCGCCGGTCCACCACGATGAGCCGGCCCTCGCGGTCCAGGCGGCCGAGGTCGCCGGTGCACAGCTCCGTGGCCGGGGTGGGCGGCTCGGCGGCGCAGGCGTCGCCCAGGTGGCCGGAACAGCGGGAGGGTCCGCGGACCACGATCTCGCCGATGCCGTCGCGATCCGGCTCCCGGATCTCCAGCTCCACGCCGGGAAGCGGCCGGCCGGCGGTGCCCGGGGCCTCGCGCGCCTCGTTCGTCGCGAGCGCGGTGACGCCGGAGCCCATCTCCGAGAGACCGTACGTGGGGACCACGGGCCACCCGGCGGCGAGGGCCCGGTCAACGAGCGCTGCCGGTATGGCGCCGCCGCCCAGCGGGACCGCCCGAAGGATCGCTGGAGCCGGGGCGTCCGCGCTCGCCTCCAGCACGCGGAGCAGCTGGCCCGGGACCAAGGAGACGTGGGTGGGCGCCCCGTCGCCGCGGAGCGCCGCGAGGAGCGCGCCGGGATCCGCGGGCGGGAGCGCGATGACGGGCACGCGGTCCGCGATCGCGCGCCACAGGATCCCGAGACCCGCCACGTGCGCGAGGCCCAGGGGCATCGCCCAGCCGGTGGCGGGCGGGAGGACGGCGCGCCAGGCGTCCGCGGAGGCGGCCATCGCGCGGTGGGAGAGGATCACGCCCTTCGG
>CAIYZX010000331.1 GCA_903930745.1 uncultured Chloroflexota bacterium
CAACTCCGTCCAGGACAACATGAGCAGCATCATGGACCTCGCCAAGACCGAGGCGATGCTCTTCAAGTACGGCTCCGGCGCGGGCGTCAACCTCTCGCCCATCCGCTCGTCCAAGGCCCGCATGTCCGGCGGCGGCATCGCGTCGGGCCCCGTCAGCTTCATGCGCGGGTATGACGCCTTCGCGGGCGTCATCAAGTCCGGCGGCAAGACCCGTCGCGCGGCCAAGATGGTCATCCTGGACGTCGCCCACCCGGACGTCGTGGAGTTCATCGACAGCAAGGCGCACGAGGAGAAGAAGGCCTGGGCCCTCATCGAGCAGGGCTATGACCCGTCGTTCACGGGCGAGGCGTACGGCTCCGTCTTCTTCCAGAACGCCAACCACAGCGTCCGCGTGACCGACGACTTCATGCGCGCCGTGGAGCAGGACGCGGACTGGACCACCGTTGAGGTCTCCGACGGCCAGCCCGCCGGCACGTACAGGGCCCGCGACATCTTCCGCAAGATGGCGGACGCCGCGCACCTCTGCGGTGACCCGGGCATCCAGTACGACACCACCATCAACGACTGGCACACCAGCCTCGCCACGGACCGGATCTACGCGTCCAACCCGTGCTCCGAGTACATGTTCCTCAACGACACGGCGTGCAACCTGGCCTCGCTGAACCTCATGAAGTTCGTGCGCGAGGACGGCGAGTTCGACGTGGACGCCTTCCGCTTCGCCGCGAAGGTGACGATCACCGCGCAGGAGATCCTGGTGGACAACGCCAGCTATCCCACGCAGAAGATCGAGGAGAACAGCCACCGCTACCGCCCGCTGGGCCTCGGCTACGCCAACCTTGGCGCACTGCTGATGAACCGCGGCCTGGCCTACGACTCCGAGGAGGGCCGCAACTACGCGGCCGCCATCACCGCGCTGATGCACGGCGAGGCGTACCGCCAGTCCTCCGAGATCGCCCGCGATCACGGCGGCGCGTTCGTGGAGTACGACATCAACCGCGAGTCGTTCCTGCGGGTCATCCGCAAGCACCGCGCCGCGGCGTACGAGATCCCCAGCCGCGGCGTGCCGGCCGAGATGCTGGACAACGCGAAGGCGCTCTACGACGACGTCCTCGCGATGGGCGAGCAGCACGGCTTCCGCAATGCCCAGGTGACGGTGCTGGCCCCCACCGGGACCATCGCGTTCATGATGGACTGCGACACCACCGGCATCGAGCCGGACATCGCGCTCATCAAGTACAAGAAGCTGGTGGGTGAGGGCTACCTCAAGATCGTCAACCAGACGGTCCCCGCGGCGCTCCGCAAGCTGGGCTACACGCCGGCCCAGGTTGAGGAGATCCTCGCCTACGTCAACGAGCGCGAGACCATCGAGGGCGCCCCCGGCCTCAACCCGGACCACCTCGCCGTCTTCGACTGCGCGTTCAAGCCGGTCAACGGCGAGCGGTCCATCGGCTACATGGGCCACATCCGCATGATGGGCGCGGTCCAGCCGTTCCTGTCCGGCGCCATCAGCAAGACCGTGAACCTGCCCGAGGCCGCCACGGCCGAGGACATCGAGGCGGTCTACCTCGAGGGCTGGCGCCTGGGTCTCAAGGCGGTCGCGGTCTACCGTGACGGCTCCAAGCGGTCCCAGCCGCTTTCCACCGGCAAGAAGAAGGACGAGGGGTCCGCCGAGGATCGCGACACCATCGAGAGCCTCCGGCGCCAGCTCGCTGCGGCCCAGGTGGAGGCCACGAAGCCGCATCGCCGCCGCCTGCCGGCGGAGCGCACGGCCATGACCCACAAGTTCGACATCGCGGGCCACGAGGGCTACATCACGGTTGGTCTCTACCCGGACGGCCAGCCCGGCGAGATCTTCCTCAAGATGGCCAAGGAAGGCTCCACGATCTCCGGCCTGATGGACACGCTGGCCACCTCGGTGAGCCTGGCGCTGCAGTACGGCGTGCCGCTGCGCGACGTGGTGACGAAGTTCGCCCACGTCCGGTTCGAGCCCTCGGGCTTCACCGGCAACGCGGAGATCCCGATCGCCAAGAGCCTCGTGGACTACATCTTCCGCTGGCTGGGCAGCCGGTTCCTCCCCAAGGAGGAGCAGGGTGCGCTGGGCCTCATCGACCGGTCCGCGGTCGTGGCGGAGGCGCCGTCCGCCTTCGGGGCATCGGCCTTCAAGCCGCGCGCCGATGAGGGCATCACCGCCCAGTCGGAGGCCGTCTCCCCGGTCGCGCTGGCGCCCGCGCCGACGTCCTCGGGTGACGCGCCGTCCGCCGTGGCCATGCCGGTGGCCGCCCCGGCCATCAACGTCAGCGTGGTGAAGACCAGCGAGCTCGCGGTCGTCGCCAGCGGCGCCGGTGCCGCCTCCGCCACCGGCGGGAAGCGGACCCTGGAGTCCATGGCGGGCTCCCTCGGCGGCTCCATGGGCGGCCAGGCCAAGGTGGCCTTCGCGGCCCAGGCGGACGCCCCGTCCTGCGCCGAGTGCGGCTCGATCATGGTCCGCAACGGCTCCTGCTACAAGTGCCTCAACTGCGGCAGCACCAGCGGCTGCAGCTGATCCCCGGCTGAACACAACGGGCCGAAGCCCCGGGTCGCAAGACTCGGGGCTTCGAGATTCTGCAGGGAAAACTTGGTAGGATCCGCGCAGCCGGCACGGCTCCGGCCAACGAGGAGAGGGATATGCTTCGCCGCCTCCGCGCGAGCGCGCTTGTCGTCGGGCTGGCCCTGGTGTCCGCGAGCCTCGCCGGTTGCGGTGGTGCCGCGTTGCCCAGTTCCGTCGCGGTGGAATCACCGGTGGCCACCGAGTCCACAGCGTCCACCGGCCCCACCGCGGCCACGGTGACCGAGGCGCCCTCGGACACGCCCGTGCCGGCCACACCCGCCCCCGCGACTCCGTCGCCCACCCCCGGGCCTCCTCCCCAGCCGGGCGACCCCACCTGGACCTACATCGGGGGTGTGGTGGGCGACTCCAGCACGGTCCTCGAGACGTATCGGGCCACCTGGACGGAACCCGAGGGCGCCGCCACCCAGTTCCTCTTCTACGGGGTGACCACGTGCCTCCGCTACACGGCTGCCAACGATGGCACGCCGTGCGTGGTGAAGGGCATGAAGATCCCGTCCAAGTCGCTGGTGCTGCTCAAGAAGGTCAAGGGCACGGCACGGAGCGCGGACGTGCAGTGGACCCGCGACGCCGGTGCCGGACCGGAGCCCTACTGGACGGTGCTCGTGCGCGCGATCAACGCCGCCGGCAAGAGCAAGTTCACGATCATGTGGTCCGCGGACGTCTGCTGGGAGTGCGCCTACTGACCCGGCCGGTGACCGGCCGGTCAACGTAGACTCCATCGCACCCTC
>CAIYZX010000332.1 GCA_903930745.1 uncultured Chloroflexota bacterium
AAGGGCGTCTGGATCACGCTCCGCGACGAGCGTTCGGACCGCGAGCGCTCCTTCTACTTCGAGGGCGGCCTCCTCTCCTTCGTCCGGCACCTGAACCGGAACAAGGAGACGCTGCACAGCCGGCCCATCTACTGCGAGAAGCGCGACGGCAGCACCACCGTGGAGGTGGCGCTCCAGTACAACGACTCCTACACGGAGAACGTGCTGGCGTTCGCGAACAACATCAACACGGTGGACGGCGGCACGCACATCACGGGCTTCCGCCGCGCCCTCACCCGCTCGCTCAACGACTGGGCCAAGCGGGCCGGCGTGCTCAAGGAGAGCGACGGCTCGCTCTCCGGCGAGGACGTCCGCGAGGGCCTCTGCGCCGTGGTGAGCGTGAAGCTCACGGAGCCCCAGTTCGAGGGGCAGACGAAGGGCAAGCTGGGCAACGCCGAGGTTGCGGGCCAGGTGGAGGGCGCCCTCGCCGAGGCGATGAGCCAGCACCTCGAGGAGAACCCGGGCGACGGCCGCCGCATCATCGAGAAGTGCCTCATGTCCGCCCGCGCACGCGACGCCGCCCGCAAGGCGCGCGATCTCGTGATCCGCAAGGGCGCCCTGGACGGCATGTCCCTCCCCGGCAAGCTCGCGGACTGCCAGGAGCGTGACCCCGCCAAGAGCGAGGTCTACATCGTGGAGGGTGACTCCGCGGGCGGCTCCGCCAAGCAGGGCCGCGACCGCCGCTTCCAGGCGATCCTCCCGCTACGGGGGAAGATCCTCAACGTCGAGAAGGCGCGCCTGGACCGGATCCTCTCGTCGGAGAACGTGAAGCCGCTGATCATCGCCCTCGGTGGCGGCATCGGCGACAGCTTCGACCTCGCGAAGGTTCGCTACCACCGGATCATCATCATGACCGACGCGGACGTGGACGGCGCCCACATCCGCACCCTCCTCCTCACCTTCTTCTACCGGCACATGCCGGAGGTGATCGAGGCCGGGTACCTCTACATCGCGCAGCCGCCCCTCTACCGCATCTCCACGGGCAAGGTCACCAAGTACGCCCAGAGCGAGAAGGACCGCGACCGCGTGGTGAAGGAGTTCACCACCAAGAACGTCAGCGTCCAGCGCTTCAAGGGCCTGGGCGAGATGAACGCGGACCAGCTCTGGGACACCACGATGAACCCGGAGTCGCGGACGCTGCTCAAGGTGGAGGTGGAGGACGCCGCCGTGGCGGACGAGATCTTCACCATGCTCATGGGCGAGCGCGTGGAGCCTCGCAAGGACTTCATCAAGACCGAGGCCCGCAAGGTGCGCAACCTTGACATCTAGGGTCCAGTCCGGCGACGTGCACATTGGCGGGGAGCGGATCACGCTCGTCCCGCACAACTGCTTTGCCTGTGGGGCGCTCAACACCCACGGACTGCAGCTGGAGCTGCACGCGGCGGACGACCACTGCTGGGTGGAGACCACCCTGGACACGAGGTTCCAGGGCTGGGACGGCATCGCCCACGGCGGGATCATCTGCACGATCCTGGACGAGGTCATGGCCTGGGCGCTCGTGGAGCACGACATGTGGGGCGTGACCGCCCGCATGAGCGTGGAGTTCAAGAAGCCCGTGCCCATCGGCCGCCCGATCCGCGGTGACGGCCACGTGGTGAGCGCGCGCCGGCGGATCGTGGAGGCGGAGGGCGTTCTCGTGGACGCCGAGGACGGCACCGTCCTCGCCTCCTCCACCGCCACGTTCGTGGCCGCGCCCGAGGAGAGGAAGCGCGAGCTCAAGGCCCGCTATGGCTTCCGTGGACAGGCCAGCACGCCCGACAGCGTGGACGTCACCGCCGGCGTGGGAGCGGGGGTCGCATGAGTCCGTCCGCCACCACCGAGCGGGCGCGCGCCTTCGTGGACGCGCACGTCGCGGACGCCCGTGACCTGGGCCGCCGCGCCGCTGAGGACGCGTTCAACCCGGCGGACCTCGTCGCCACGCTGGACGCGGGACTCGCCGCGCTCGCGGACCCGGAGTACCAGGACGGGCAGCGGCGGATCGCGCCCGGCATCGGCCAGATCCACGGCGTCCGCACCGCGCTCCTGTCAAAGGTGTCCGCGGGCCTCCTCGCCGCCACCCGCCGCGACCGAGCGAGCACCGTCCTGGACATCGCGGACCACTGCTACCGCGCACCGCATCTCGAGCTCCACTGGCTGGCAGACGATCTCGTCCACCGCGTGATCGGCGAGAACCCGGAGCGGGCCTGGCAGCTGGTCCGCCGCGAGGGCAAGACCGCCGCGGACTGGATCACGGTGGACAACCTGGCCCACGTGGCCGCCCGCGGGATCCTGCTGGAGCCCTACCGCTGGGCGGAGCTGGAGCAGCTCGTCTACTCGCCCTCGCGCTGGGAGCGCCGCCTCGCCGGCAGCACCGTCGCCACCCTCCCCTTCGAGGACCGCGACCACCTGCACCGGCCGGAGATCGTCCAGCACGGCCTGGGCATCGTGGACCAGCTCATGGGCGATGCGGAGCCGGACGTGCAGAAGTCCCTGTCGTGGGCGCTGCGCAACCTCGCCGCCTTCAACGCAGATGCCGTGACCGCGTTCCTTGAGCGCGAGACGGAGCGGGCGACGCGCGACGACGACGGCCACCGCGCCTGGGTCGTCCGCGACACCCTCGGGAAGATCAACCCCAACACCGCCGACCGCCTTCGGACCGCCCTCGCAGGCATCCGGCGGCGCCCCGGCGCCCCCAGCACCAGCAAGGCATCGGCCGCAGCCGCCGACTTCCTGTCCTTCGGCCTCAACGTTCCCCCGGCCGAGCGGACCGTCATCGACCGCAACCTGCCCCCCGCCTGATCCTGACCGGAGGAGAGCCACCACGTGACCGACGACCTGGGCGACGTCAAAGCCATCCGCCTCGAGGACGAGATGCGCGTCTCGTACCTCGACTACGCGATGAGCGTCATCGTGGCCCGCGCGCTGCCGGACGTCCGCGACGGCCTCAAGCCGGTCCACCGCCGGATCCTCTACACGATGGGCGAGATGGGGCTCAGCTCCACCTCCTCCTACCGCAAGTGCGCGGCCATCGTGGGCGAGGTGATGGGCAAGTACCACCCGCACGGTGACGGCGCG
>CAIYZX010000333.1 GCA_903930745.1 uncultured Chloroflexota bacterium
AGGGTGGGCGGGTACGCCGTCCCGGCGCGGAGGTTGTGGAGCGGGGAGTAGGCGATGAGCCAGCGGAACTGCTCCGGGTCCTCGGCGCTGCCGTAGTCGGACACCCAGGCCCAGCCGATGGTGAACCGGTGGAAGCGGAGCATGTCCATCACACCCACCTCCGGGACGGCGGCGCCGAAGAGCTCCGGGTGCTGCGTGATGGCCGCGCCCACCAGGAGCCCGCCGTTGGAGCGCCCGGTGACGCCGATGCGCGCGGGCCGGGTCCAGCCGCTGGCGGCGAGCCACCGCAGGCACGCCGCGTGGTCGTCGAAGACATGCTGCTTGTTCGCCAGGCGGCCATCGTCATGCCAGGCCTTGCCGTACTCGCCGCCGCCGCGCAGGCACGCGACCGCCAGGAGGCCGCCGCGTTCCATCCACGCGAGCCACTCCGCCTTGAACATGGGGCCGATGGGGATGTCGAAGCCGCCGTACCCGTAGAGGAGGGTGGGCGTGTCGCCGTCCGGCGCCAGGTCGCCGCGCCGGCAGAGGAAGAGCGGCACGCGCGCGCCATCGCCGGAGGTGACGAAGACGAGCTCCGTGGTGAAGTCGTCCGGGTTCCACGAGAGGTCCGGGCGCTGCACGAGCCGGATGGCACCGCTGGCGACGTCCATCGCGTAGAGCGAGGCCGGGGACCGGAAGTCGGCGAAGGTGAGGTACAGGTCGGGGTCCGTGCGCTCGCCGGCCGCGCCCATGATGGAGCCGATGCCTGGCAGCGCCACCTCGGTGACGGCCGTCCCATCCAGCTCGAAGAGCGAGAGGCGGTGGTGGGCATCGTGCAGGTGCACCGTGGCCAGGCGGTTGCCCACGAGGATCACGGACTCCAGCGCATCCGTGCCCTCCGGGATGATCTCGCGGATCGCGGCGGCATCGTCCTGCGCCGCATTGGCGGGGACGGCGATGACGCGGCCCATCGGCGCACCGAGGTCCGTCCGCAGGTAGAGGACGCCGTCGGCCGTGCCGATGTGGATGTACTGGGCGTCGCCACGGTCCAGGAGCGGACGAACGGCTGCACCATCGATCCCGTCACGAAGGTCCGCGACGTGGATCCGCGTCTCGCGCGCGGTCCCGCGGCTGACGGTGATGACGAGGAGGCGCCCGTCGTCCGCGACGTCCGGCTCGAAGCCCCACTCCGGCTGGTCCGGCCGCGCGTAGACGAGCGGGTCCGCGGCCTGCTCCGTGCCCAGGCGGTGAAAGCGCAGCTCCATGTTCCGGTTGGCCGCCTCGAACTCGTCACCGGCTGAAGGCGCGGCGTAGCGGCCGTAGACGAAGCCCGCCTCATCGGCGGTCCACGCGGCGGACGAGAACTTGGACCAGGTCACGACGTCCGGGAGGCGGGAGCCGTCGTCCGTGCGCAGGACGGCCCAGGTCCGCCAGTCAGACCCGGCCTCGCTGGTGCCGCACGCGGCAAGCCTGCCGGAGGGGCTGATCTCCAGGCCGCTGAGATTCGTGGTGCCGGCGGCGTTGAGGGCATTGGGATCCAGGAGCAGCCAGCCCGCCGCGTTGTCGCCTTCGGCGGCGTCCGCCACCCAGAGCACGTCCTGGTTCTGCAGGCCGGTGTTGCGCAGCTGGAACCAGCGGTCCCCGCGGCGCCAGGGGGCCCCTGCCCGAGGGAAGTTCCACAGCTCGGCGAGGCGGGTGCGGAGCGGCTCGCGGGCCGGCGACTCGGCCAGCCACGCCTCCGTGACGGCGTTCTCAGCTGCCACCCATGCGCGGGTCTCGGGGGAGTCCACGTCCTCCAGGGGCCGGTACGGATCCGCGATGCGGGTGCCGTGGTAGTCGTCCGTGACGGCGGACACGGGCGGAACGGGGTAGGGCAGGCGCGACATCGGATCATCGTAGGCGGGATCGTCAGCGGCCGGGCGGCCGGCGTAGGGGAAACGATCGGGCGGAAGGAGCCGATTGGCCCTCATGCTGCGCGCGGCGCGGCGCTACGGTCGGCGTGTCGTATCGCGATCAGGGGGGATGTGATCCGTGGCGCTGGTGCCCAAGAAGGTTGTGCGGGCTGGACGGGGCCTGCGCCAGTTGCTTGCGGCAGCGCCCATTGCCCTGGTCGTCCTGGTGCAGCTCTGGCTGGCCTCAGCCGATCCGGTTGCGGCAGGGGACCCCCAGACCTTCTTCCGGATCGAGCATTTCTACCTGCCGGTGGAGATGTACGTCTCGCCGGCGGTGCCCGTGGGAGCGGAGCTGCACCTGTCCACCGGCCCCGCCGATCGCGGCAGGTTGTCCGTCGGCGTGCTGCTGGCGGACGGGCGCCTGTCGCCGAACGCGCTCACGATCCTGGCGGCCGAGGGGCAGGACGTCTCCGAGGGGCAGACCTTCACGGACGTGGTGCTCGTGGGGAGTGCCGCCGTCACCCCTGGTGCGCCGGCCGGGAGCTGCCCGGGGATGCGCCTGGTTGTCGAGGAGCTCACCACCGCACCTGATGGCCTGGTCGCCACGCTTGCGGTCCACGCGTCCTGTCCTGACTTCGGCCGCGCCTTCGAGGCTCGGATCGCGTCGGGGATCCCGTTCGCCGACTACACCACGAACTGGCTCAACTTCGCCGGTCCGTATCCCGGTGATGCCGAGACGAAGACCATCACCGTCACCTCCACGGGCAGTGGGCCCCTCGTCATGTCCGACATCTGGATCGAGGACACGGAGTGGACGGAACACCCGGCCGCGAACCCGTCCACCGAGTACACCGTCGCGTCCGAGACCTGCACGACCGCCCCGGTGGCGCCCGGCGACACCTGCACCATCGATGTCCGGTACGTGCCGCTGGGGACAGCGGTGTTCCACCCTGCGCGGATCAGCGCAAGCGTGAACACGGCAGGGGGTCTCTACTCGGAGGGCATTGGCGGGGCCGTCACCAGCCCAATCGGGGCGCCGGGTGGGCATGACTTCGGCTCCCTCCCGGAGATGGTCACCTCCCCAGCCCACCGGTTCACCTACACCGTTGCGGGCGGGTCGCCGCGCACATTCGGACCGGTGGTGATCGACGGCAGGGAGGCGGACAGTTTTGCGATCGTGGAGGACACCTGTACCGCTGCGCCCGTGCCCGGCGGCGCCAGCTGCCACGTGGATGTGGCCTTCCGGCCGCACCACCTGGGCTCCGCCGGCGCCAGGCTGTTGATGCACGGTGACGCGTGGGTGGAATGGCGGGAAGCCATGCTGCAGGGTGTCGGAACCTCGCCGATCAGCGCGATCCCGCGCGTGGAGTTCGGCTACCAGCCGCCGGGCGGGGTCTACACGCGAACCGTCACGATCACCTCGGTCGCAGACGCGCCGCTGGACTTCCTCCCGTTCACTCGTTTGACCTACGCCATGCAGCGGAACCCGGACCGCCTCAGCATCGAGAGCGAGACGTGCACCGCCGCACCGCTGCCTCCACGCGGCAGCTGCACCGTGACCTTCGCCTTCGCACCGGATGCCGCAGCGCCGCCCGACACCTGGTCCGAGCAGCTGTTCCTGGTGCACGGTGACGGCTGGGACGCGCCGGCCGGGATCTCGGTCAGCGGCATCGCGAACGTGCCCCTGTCCGACGGCCAGGACAATCCGCCGCCCGTCATCTCCGTGGACCCCTACGTCAGCACGGTCACCGAGGGTACGTACGTCAGGGTGTACGGGACGTACTCAGATCCTCGGGGCCTCGTGGTCATCATGCCTGGGGCCGGCTCGGACGACCGCTGGGGCTGGAACTCCAGCCCGAAGGGCCGCTGGATGTGGGCAGCCCATGCCGTTGACGGCCCCGGGGAGATCGATGCCGTGCTCACGGCCTCCAACGCCCTTGCCACATCGGCGCCTGTGCACATCCACATCACGATCCTCAACGCTCCGCCGTACGGGACCATCACCGGACCGCACGCGGTGCCTGCTGGCGGGACGCGCACCTTCGTGGTCATGGTTGGTGACCCCGGGCAGGACCTGGTCAGCGTCACGCCCTCCTGTGGCACCGGTACGGTGATCAGCTATCTGCGGGGGTCTCTGCTGTGCTCGTTCGTCACGCCCGGGACCACCTCCGTCGGCGTCACCGCGGTGGACACCTCGGGCGCAACGACGAGGGTCCAGATGAACGTCCTCGTCTCGCCACAGGTGCGCGACCGCAGCACCGCGGACATCGTCCTGGACTCCTCCGGTGCGGGAGTGGTCCGCGGCCTCGTCCTTGTGGATCTCGATGGGGATGGCTCCAAGGAGATCGTCACCCGTCCGGTTGGCACGGGGGTTGCGGCGTGGTACACCGTCCTGCTCGACACGCCGGCGCCGGGAATCACCATGTCGGCCGGCCAGCTCCCCCCGCACGGCTACCGCATCCTCCCGGCACCCGGCACCGCGGATCGCAACCAGGCGTCCTCCTCCGCTGGTGACGTGAACGGCGACGGCATCGAGGATCTGCTCGTGGGGGCGAGCGCGACCACGGCGCGTGGTCGCAGCCAATCCGGCAGCGCGTGGGTGGTCTACGGTGGGCGGTCCACGGACCTTGACCTGGGAGCCATGACGCCGGAGGACGGGTTCCGGATCGACGGCCGGACGGAGTACTCCTGGCTGGGGGACACCGTCGCGGGCGGTGGTGACATCAATGGCGACGGGTATGACGACATCGTGCTCGGTGCCCACGGCGACCCGGACCACGCGTGGGGGGACCAGGACCTGGGCGCCGCGTACGTGGTGTTCGGCGGCCCGTCGATGGTGGACCTGGACCTTGCGGATGCCCCCGCAGGCCGCTGGGCGGAGATCGATCTCTACGGGGACAACGGGGACCGGGGTGCCGCCGTCGCGGTTGGGGATGTCGACGGGGACGGGTACGCGGACGTCGTGTCCGGCGGGTCAGTGTCGATGCGCGGCGGGATCTTCGTCTCGTGGGGCTCACCGGAGTTCCACGACCAGGTCCTTGCCGCGGGCTCCAGTGCCCAGTGGACACAGCTCACCGATGGGATCTACCAGCAGTCGTCCGTGATGGTTGGCGCGGCGCTCGGGTACAAGATGGTCGTGGCAGACGTTGACGGCGATGGATGCGGCGACATCGTCGCGGGGTTCGAGGTCATCGACTCCAAGCTTGTGATGGTCTTCCACGGCGAGCACGATCGCGTCCTCCGGCGCGAAGGGGTGGTCACGGCCGAGTCCACGCGCGCCTTGATGTTCAGGTTCGTCGCAGCCGCCGGCGACATGGACGGTGACGGACGCGCAGACATCGTCGTGGGCGGTACCGACATGCACGATTACCGGGCGGTGGTCGCCGGCGGCCAGCTCGTGGGCGCCGTCAACCTTCAGTCGGCCAACTTCGCGTGGCTGCGCGTTGACGATCGCTATGCACCGTGGACCCCTTCGGAGTGGGACCTGTCCATCCCGGCGATCGGCGACGTGAACGGCGACGGCGTTGCCGATCTCGTCCTGGGTGGCACGCGGGACATCGCCATCTTCCTGGGCTCACCCGACCGGCTCGCCCCGGCGGTGACCTCGCCCGCCGTCTCGCTGATCGGGGGCTCCACCGTCAGTCGCGCGTCCGTGGCCGTGCGTGTTGGCTGGGGCGCATCCGACGCATCGTCAGGTGTGCGGGACTCCACGGTATGGGTCTCCCTGGACCAGGGAGCCAGCCGGAAGGTGACGGTGACCACGAACCGTGCGATCAGGGCAGCTGCAACCCCAGGCCACCGGTACCGGTGGCTGGTGCGGGCCCGTGATTGGGCCGGCAACGCCTCAGCGCGCGTGGCCTCGACCACGTTCCCGGTGATCGTGGCGTCGGATGATGCTCAGGCGTTCCACTGGACCGGGACGTGGAGCCGCAGCGCCGGCACCCGCTACCTGGATGCACAGGTGCACGCGGCCGCAACGCCGGGTGCCGCGGTCTCGTACCAGTTCCGCGGCCGCTCAATCGGCTGGGTGACCACGCGTCGTCCAGGCGGCGGAAAGGCCACCGTCTACATCGACGGAGCCCGGGTCGCCATCGTCGATCTCGCAGGCCCGCTCGCCTACCGGCGCATGGCCTTCGCAAGGTCGTGGGCGGCCGCGGGCACCCATACCATCAGGATCGTCGTGGCCGGCGGAGGGCGCGTGGACGTGGACGGGCTGGTGGTGCTCCAGTAGGCGCGGCCTTCCGGCGGTAGACTTGGCGTCCCGATGAGCATCGCCCCGAACGACTTCGTCCATCTCCACACGCACTCCGAGTTCAGCCTGCTGGACGGGCTGGGGCGGATCACGGACCTCGTTGACACGAGCGTCAAGCACGGCTTCGACAGCCTCGCGGTGACCGACCACGGCGCCCTGTACGGCAGCGTGGCGTTCTACCAGGCGGCCACGAAGGCGGGGATCAAGCCCATCATCGGCGTGGAGACGTACGTCGCCCGGCGCACCATGCGCGACAAGGAGGCGAAGTTCGACGCCCAGCCGTACCACCTGGTGCTGCTGGCGACGGACATGGAGGGCTACCAGAACCTCTGCCGCCTCGTCACGGACGCCCACATCGACGGCTACTACTACAAGCCGCGCATCGACCGGGAGCACCTGGCGAAGTACAGCAAGGGCCTCGTGGGGATGAGCGCCTGCCTGGGCGGCGAGGTGCCGAAGGCGCTGGAAGCCGGCGACTGGGACCTGGCCCGGCGCGTGGCGAAGGACTACGAGGACATCCTGGGCAAGGGCCGCTTCTTCCTGGAGCTCCAGGACCACAAGATCCCGGAGCAGCGGGTCCTCAACGAGCAGCTCCTGCGCCTGGCGCCGGAGACCGGCCTCCCGCTCATCGTCACCAACGACCTGCACTACGTGCACCCGGAGCAGCACGACGCGCACGACGTCCTGCTCTGCGTGGGCACCGGCAACAACCTGGACACACCGAACCGGATGCGGTTCGAGGGCCCGGACTTCTACCTCAAGACCGCCGAGGAGATGTACCGGCTCTTCCCGGACCAGCGCGAGGCCCTGCTCAACACCCGCCGGGTGGCCGAGATGGTGGACCTCAAGCTGCCGCTGGGCGAGCTGCGCATCCCGCACTTCCCGGTCCCGGTGGGGGAGTCCGTGGAGTCCTGGCTCCGCAAGGAGTGCGAGGCGGGCATGCTCCGCCGCTACGGGACGATCACCACCCAGCTCCAGGAGCGCCTGGACTACGAGCTGGGGATCATCATCCAGATGGGGTACGCCGGGTACTTCCTCATCGTGGCGGACTTCGTGAACTACGCGAGAAGCGTGGGGATCGCCACCTCGTGCAGGGGCTCCGCCCCGGGCTCCATCGTGACCTACACGCTGGGCATCACGCCGGTGGACCCGCTCCACTACGGCCTCCCGTTCGAGCGGTTCCTGAACCCGGACCGCGTGACGATGCCCGATATCGACATCGACTTCGAAGACGAGCGGCGTGAAGAGGTCATCAACTACGTCAGCCGCAAGTACGGCCAGGACCACGTCGCCCAGATCATCACGTTCGGCACGATGCTCGCCCGCGCGGCCATCCGCGACGTGGGCCGCGTCATGGGCCTGGGCTACGGCGACGTGGACAAGATCGCCAAGGCAGTGCCCAACCAGCTGGGAATCAAGCTCTCCGAGGCGCTGGAGATCGCTCCGCCCCTCAAGGAGATGTACGACACGGATCCGCAGGTCAACAAGCTGATCGGGTTCGCCCAGCAGCTCGAAGGCGTGGCACGCAACGCGTCCACCCATGCGGCCGGCGTGGTGATCTCCCGCGAGCCGCTGACGGAGCTGATGCCGCTCCAGAAGGCCACCAACTCCGACGCGCTCATGACCCAGTACGAGATGCACGGCATCGAGGCGCTGGGCCTGCTCAAGTTCGACTTCCTGGGGCTCTCCAACCTCACGATCCTGCGGCGCGCCGTGGAGCTGATCCGCGAGCACCAGGGCGTGGAGGTGGACCTCGAGAGGATCCCGCTGGACGACCCCAAGACCTTCGATCTCCTGGCCTCCGGCGAGACCACTGGCGTGTTCCAGCTGGAGTCCGCGGGCATGCGCCGGTACATCCGCGAGCTGCGCCCGTCCACCGTCTACGACCTCGCGGCCATGGTGGCGCTCTACCGCCCGGGCCCCATGGACAACATCCCCACCTACATCCGCCGCAAGCACGGCCAGGAGAAGGTGGAGTACCTGCACCCGCTGCTTGAGCCGTTCCTCGAGCGAACCTTCGGCGTCTTCGTCTACCAGGAGGACATCATGTCCGCCGCGGTGGCCCTCGGCGGCTTCAGCGGCCCGGAGGCGGACACGCTGGGCTACGCGATCCGCAAGAAGAAGTCGCAGGTCCTCCGGTCCCTCAAGGAGACCTTCGTGGAGCGGGCGGCGCAGCGCGGCGTCAGGCCGGAGACCATCGATGCCGTCTTCAAGGCCTTCGAGCCCTTCGAGCGGTACGGGTTCAACAAGGCCCACGCCACCTGCTACGGCCTGATCGCGTACCAGACCGCGTACCTCAAGGCGAACTACACCGTTGAGTACATGACCTCGGTGCTCACCGCCTTCCGGGACAACGCGGAGAAGGTTGCGGCGGCCATCGCCGAGTGCCGGCGCATGGGGATCGACGTCCGCCCGCCCGACGTCCACACGTCCCACACGGGCTTCACCGTGGAGGGGGAGGCCATCCGGTTCGGCCTGCTCGCGGTCAAGAACGTGGGCGAGGGCGCGATCGAGTCCATCATCAAGGCCCGCGAGGAGGGCGGCGAGTTCCGCTCACTCCAGGACTTCTGCTCCCGCGTGGACCTGCGGCTCACCAACCGCAAGGTGCTGGAGTCGCTCGCCAGGGTGGGTGCCACCAACTGCTTCGGCCATCCCGCGCAGGTGCTGCTGGGCCTGGACGACGCGCTGGCCGCCGGCCAGTCCGCGCAGCGCGATCGCGTGTCGGGCCAGTTCAGCCTCTTCGACATGGGCGGCGACGACGGGGCCACCCTGGAGCGCCCGCTCCCCGTCACCCCGGAGACGCCCGTGCGAGAGCGCCTCCGCTGGGAGAAGGAGCTGATGGGCCTCTACCTGTCGGACCACCCCATGGGTGCCGTGGCGGAGAAGGTGGGCCTGTACGTCACCGCGTACTCCGGCGATCTCAAGGACGAGTCGCTGGACGGCCAGCGCGTTGTGCTTGGCGGCATCGTGACCGGCGTCCGCTCCGTGATCACGAAGAGCAAGTCCACGATGGCCGTGGTCACGCTGGAGGACCTGCAGGGGACCATCGAGGTGGTGGTCTTCCCGCGCACGTACGAGACCACCCAGGCGTCGTGGGTGGAGGGCTCCATCCTGCTGGTTGCCGGGCGCGTGGACCACCGTGGCGACGAGGCATCGCTGCTGGCGGACTCGGTCTGGGACTGGGACGAGGTGAGCGAGCACGGGCCCGAGGCGTTCGCGCGTGAGGTTGGCTCGCTGGACAAGCGCGGCAAGCGACCGGACCGGGGCGGCAACGGCAACGGCTCGAATGGGCACAACGGCAATGGGTCCAACGGTGGTCCGAACGGCGGCGGCAACGGCTACGGCCGGCCGGGTGCCGGCGGCGAGTCCGCCCGCCAGGGGTCCCTGACCCCGCAGCCCGCGCACCAGGCCCCGGCGTCGCCGCGTCCCACCTCCGTCGCGGTGGTGGGCGTGCCCGTGGTGGCGCCGGCCGAGCCCGTGGCGACGTACCAGGAGCCGCCCGGTCTCGCGACCGTCACCGGCGCCGACCCGCGTGAGGAGCCGCCGCTTCCCGACGAGGCTCGTGCCCGGGCGGTCGCCGCGGCGCAGGCGCCCTCGCGGCCCATCGAGGCCGCGCCCGGTGCCGTGCTCAACGTCCGCTTCCGCCGTGAGGCGGGATCGGAGCGGGTGGTCGCCGCCATGCGCGCGTTCAACGCCGTGCTTCGCGAGCGCCCCGGTGTCACGCGCGTGGTGGTGCATGTTCCCGCCCCCGGCGGCTCCGCGCTGCCGATGGAGCTCCGAGGCGTCGCCTACGACACGGAGCTCGTCGCGGAGATCGTCCGCAGGCTGGGAGACGGCGTGGTGGACATCGCGCTGGGCTGAGAGCGGCCATGGAATGGCCCGATGGTTGAACGCTGTGGTAGCGTCATCGCAGGGGAGCGATGATCCTGTCGTCAACCTCGGACGCCAAGGCGCACGAGGGGCTATCGTCGGCCACTGTCACCGCAACCTTGGAGACTCGCAGCACCGTGTCTGCACCCGGAACCATCTTGCTGCCGCCGGACGAGCAGGCGCTCGTGACGGTCGCCAACGGACGCGTGGTCGCCGCAACCGCACTCGCGGCCACCCTGATGGGCTGCCGCCCGGACGCCTACGGTGACACGCCGGCAGAGGAGCTCTTCGGGCCCGGCATGGACGGGATGCGCGCGGGAGACGTGCGCACGACGGAGGTGCGTCGCCGCTCCGGTGACACGTTCCGCGCGCGCCTTGTGGCCCGGGGCATGGGCCGCGTGGAGATCACCTACCTGCCGGATGGCGCGGAGATGGTGGAGACGGCGGCCGGCCAGCGGGAGATCCTGGAGGCCATCATCCGCGGCGAGCCCGTGGAGGACGTGCTCAGGAGGATCGCGGTCTTCGCGGAGACGCACGCTCCGGGGTCCATGCGGGCATCGATCCTGCGGATGAGCGTGGCCGAGGGATGCCTGCGTGCCGTCGCCCAGCCCAGCCTGCCTGCCGCCTTCGTCGAGGGGATAGACCGGCTGGTCCCAGGTCCCCAGATCGCCTCGTGCGGCACGGCTGCCGCGACGGGCATGACGGTCATCACCCCGGAGATCGCCGGGGACCCGTGGTGGGAGCCCTTCGCGGAGTTCATGGAGTCGTTCGGCGTCCGCGCCTCCTGGTCCACCGCCGTCCGCTCTGCGCGGGCCGAGCATGTCCTGGGCACCTTCGGCATGTACTACGGCGAGCCTCGCTTTCCCACACCCCGGGAGCTGTACCTCGCGGACGCCTTCGCCCACCTCACGGCCCTTGCGCTGGATCGCGCGGACTCGGACGAGGTCCGGGCCCGCGAGATCGCGATGCGCGAGAGCGAGAACATGCGCGACGCCTTCTTCGCGTCCATCACGCACGACCTCCGGACGCCGTTGCAGACCATGGTCGCCGCCGCAGGCGTGCTGGAGGGCGTGGCCACCGTGGACCCGTCCCAGCGCAAGGCGGTCGAGTCGCTCCGGGATGCCGCCCAGCACGTGCTGGACGTCGCGGAGGACGCAATGGCGCTGGCGCGTCCGGGGCCTGTTGAGCTGGACCTCGGTCGGGTGGACATCGCGACGGTCGTGCGGCGCGCGCGAGGCGTCGTTGGCGAGGCCACGGATCGCCGCAACATCACGGTCCGGATCGTCCAGCCCCCGGTGCTCCCGGAGCTGCACGGCGATGGCCGTCGTCTCTCGCGGGTCGTGGTCAACCTCCTCGGAAACGCCGTGGCGCACACGCCCATCGGCAGCACCATCGTGGTCCAGCTTGAGCACGACGAGTTTGGACGAGCGGTGGTGCTCGAGGTTGCAGACGAAGGCCCGGGCCTGTCGGCGTCCATGCGCGACGTCATCTTCGAGCCGTTCGTTCAGGGCGGCGGCGTTCGCGAGAAGAAGGGTGGCGCCGGCCTCGGCCTCGCCATCGTGAAGCGGTTCGTGGAGGCACACGGCGGCACGGTCGCCGTCACCTCGTCGGAGGGCGAGGGCGCGCGGTTCACCGTCCGCCTCCCCGTGCGGGACGGGGCTCAGCTCCTGCCCACCATGCCCGGCGCAAGGGACGGCGCGACGCGCGGGGCCGCGGCGCTCGCGGGACGGACCGTGCTCCTCGCGGAGGACGACGCGGAGCTCCGCGCGATCCTGCGGACGGGGATGGAGCGTGCCGGCGTAAAGGTGCTCGAGGCGGCGGACGGTCTCGAGGCCCTCGAGATCCTGCGGGGCGACGAGCCCGTGGATCTGCTGCTCCTGGACGGCTGGATGCCACGGCTTGACGGGGCGGGCGTTCTTGCCGGCCTCGCGGGCTTCGAGCGGAAGCCCGTGGTTGTGGTCCTCTCGGGCGGCCCCGGCGCGACCGTCTCCGGCGTGACGTGGGAGCAGCTGGGTGCCGCAATGACGCTCACCAAGCCCGTTCGCCTCGGCGACCTCACCGCCAGGGTGGCACCGCTGCTGGCCGGCCAGCCCTGATGGGGCAGGCTGTCGCGGGATCCGTCGTTCCCGTGGCGGTGACGCGGCGCGCGATCGTGGACCGCGCCGTCAAGGCGTGGACGGACCAGCTGGTTGACCTGAGCGGGCGCAACGGCCTGCTCTACTACCGGGACCTTGGTGCGGGCACGCTGGACCTGGCCGGTGCCGATCCGGCCACGGTGGAGATCCTGCTCGCGGGAGTCAAGGTGCGGCTCTCGGCGCTGTTCCGGGATCCGGTCGTCCTCAAGGATGCCGCGCGGCGCTGTCGCAAGATCCGCGAGAAGGCGCGCGAGAACCTGGAGGAGCGTGGCATCGAGACGCTCTACCTCGCCTCCATGCTGGCGACGTGGACCCCCGAGACCGGGTCCGCCGCCGTGCCCGCGGCGCCGGTGCTGCTCCGCCATCTCGCGCTCACGCCGACCGGTGCCGCGGGTGAGGACTTCGAGCTGGACGTGGAGGGCGCGGGCGAGCCCAATCCCACGCTGTTCTACGCGCTGCAGAGCGCATTCGGCGTGCGGGTGGACCTCGCGGCGCTCCAGGCGAGGGCCCTGAACCCAGAGGCCGAGGACGACGATGCCTGGGACCTGGCGGCGTTGTCCGACGCCCTACGGGAGGCCGCGGCGCCGGTGCCCGGGTTCGCGCTCCGCGACCGCCTCGTCATGGGCAACTTCAGCTACACGAAGCTGCCGATGGTCGTGGACCTGCAGACGAACGCCGCCGCCCTGGCCTCGCATGAGCTGGTGGCGGCGATCGCGGGTGACGCGGCCGCGCAGGCCGCAATCCGCACCCGCCAGACCCGCGTTGACCCGGCCGCCCTGGACCAGATCCCGCTGCCCGTGGAGCACCTCGTGCTGGACGCGGACAGCAGCCAGCAGGCGGCCATCGAGACGGTCTCGGCCGGCTCGGACGTGGTCATCCAGGGTCCGCCGGGCACGGGCAAGAGCCAGACCATCGCCAACCTCATCGCCGCCTGCACGGCGAGAGGCCTGCGCGTCCTCTTCGTGGCGGAGAAGCGGGCGGCCATCGATGCCGTGATCGGACGCCTGGGTCGCGTTGGCCTGGGCGACCTGGTGCTGGACCTCCACGGCGGGGCCGCATCCAAGCGGCGGATCGCGGAGAACCTTGCCGCCGCGCTCGCGTCCGCGCGATCCGCGCAACTGCCCCACCACGGACAGCTGCAGGCACAGCTGGCGGCGAGGCGAGGCCTGCTGGGTGCCCACGCCCGCGCGGTGCACGAGATCCGCGACCCATGGGGTGTCAGCCTCTACGAGGCGCAGGGGCGGGCCATCGCGGCCGCCGCTGACCTCACCGGGGTGCGGCTCCCGGCGGCGGTGATCGATGCGCTGGGTCAGCCGCAGCTGCAGGCGGCGCAGGAGGACCTGCGGGCGCTCCTGGGCCAGGGCGTCGCTGCCATGTCGCCCGCGGCGAACCCCTGGTCCGTGGCGGGGCCGGTGTCCGCAGCGCAGGTGGAGGCGCTTGGTGACGCCGCGATGACGCTCTCCCGCGAGTCCGTGCCGGCGCTGGTGCACCTCGCCTCGCAGGTGCTGGGCGCGGCCGCGTCGCCGTACCCGCTGACGCTTGCGCAGGTTGGGCAGGCGGTCATGGCGCTCGCCGCACGCGCCCGCCTGGACGCCTCCGCGGATCCCGGCATCTTCGAGATCGCGCCACGGCTGGCGCCGCTCGTTGAGCCGGCGCGTCGCGGGCTCCTCGCACGCATTGGCGCGCAGCTGTTCAACGCGCCGTATCGGGCGGCCATGGCGGAGGTCCGCGGGCTTGTCCGCGCCGGCTCCCCGGCCCTCCCCGCCGCCAAGCCCTCCGCGGAGGCGGTGGCCGGGCTGGTCGCAGAGGCGGCCACGGCACGCGCGGCCTGGTCTGCGGTCACCGGGGCCCCGCTACCGCTGGTGAGCGGCACCGCAGAGCTCGCCGCCGCGTGGAGTCGTGCCGGTGGCCTGGTTGCCGCGCTTGCCGCCGCCGTGACGCCGCCCCCGCAGGACGCCACGGACATCGAGGGCCTCGCCGCCTGGGCCGCCGCGCTGGATCGCGACCTGCCCACGCTGGGCAAGCTGCCGGAGATCCAGGGACGGCGCGCGGAGATCGCCGCGGTTGGGTTCGGGCCGCTCGTGGACGCGATCGTGGCCCGCGGCGACGACGCGGAGCGCGCGGTCCGCACGATGGACGGCGCCTGGGCGACCGCGGTGGTGGAGCGAGTCCTCGCGCGCGACCAGGTCATCGGCGGGATGGATGCGGCGCGCCTGTGCGCGGAGGCCGATGTCTACGCGAACCTGGACCGCCAGCACATCGGCGGGACCAGCGCCCGCGTGAAGCGCGAGTGGGCGGAGCGGGCGGTGGCCGCCCGTGACGGGCACCCGGAGCAGGACCTGCTCCTCTCCACGGAGGCGAAGAAGAAGTCCCGGCACCTGCCCATCCGCGACCTGTTCGCGAAGGCGCCGGACGTCCTCACCGCCGTCAAACCGTGCTGGGCCATGAGCCCGCTCCTCGTCAGCCAGATCCTGCCGGGTGACCGGCCGTACTTCGACATCGTGGTCTTCGACGAGGCCAGCCAGATCCTCCCGGCGGACGCCATCCCGTCCATCGCCCGCGGCCGACGTGCCGTGGTTGCGGGCGACGAGCTCCAGCTGCCGCCCACCACGTTCTTCGCCTCGCAGTCCACGGCGGACCTCGCGGACGAGGACGCGGAGACGCTCGAGGGCGAGGGCGAGGCCCTCCTCGTGGGCTTCGACTCCATCCTGTCCATCGCGGACCCGCTCATTGGCTCCACGTCCCTGCGGTGGCACTACCGCAGCCGCGACGAGCGCCTGATCGCGTTCTCCAACCTGCAGATCTACGGGCCCAAGCACCGCGAGCTGGTCACGTTTCCCGCGGTCAGCGACGACCAGGCGATCCGCCACGTGCGCGTCGCGCCGCGCCTGGAGGGGGCCACAGGCGTCTCGTCCGCCGAGGAGGTCGCCGAGGTGGTGCGGCTTGTGCTGGAGCAGGCGGCCACGCGCCCCGGCCAGTCGCTGGGCGTCATCGCGATGGGCATCAACCACGCGGAGCGGATCAGCGAGGCGCTGCGCCTGGAGCGCCCGAAGCACCCGGAGCTGGACGCGTTCTTCTCCGAGGCGGGCCCGGAGCCCTTCTTCGTCAAGAACCTGGAGCGTGTCCAGGGCGACGAGCGCGACACCATTATCCTGACCGTGGGCTACGGCCGGAACGCCGATGGCAGGCTCCGCCAGAACTTCGGCCCCGTGAACCAGCAGGGTGGCGAGCGCCGGCTCAACGTCGCGATCACGCGCTCCAAGCGCCGGATGATCGTGGTCTCGTCGTTCGGCTCGGAGGACATCGATGCCGCGCGGACCACCGCGGAGGGCGTCAAGCTCCTGCGCGCCTACCTGCGGTACGCGGAGAGCGGCGGCACGGACCTCGGGTCCATCACCTCCCCGCGGCCGGAGCTCAACGGGTTCGAGCGTGACGTGGCTGCGGCCCTTGCCGCGGCCGGCATCGGCGCCGTCCCGCAGCTGGGCACTTCCGGCTACTACCTGGACTTCGCGCTCACGCATCCCTCGCACCCCGGGCGGTTCGTCCTGGCCGTGGAGTGTGACGGGGCGTCCTACCACTCG